>NZ_JADFCM010000010.1 GCF_015234585.1 Pseudalkalibacillus hwajinpoensis | reverse complement strand
GGGCTTAGTGATCCGGTGGTTCCGCATGGAAGGGCCATCGCTCAACGGATAAAAGCTACCCTGGGGATAACAGGCTTATCTCCCCCAAGAGTCCACATCGACGGGGAGGTTTGGCACCTCGATGTCGGCTCATCGCATCCTGGGGCTGAAGTAGGTCCCAAGGGTTGGGCTGTTCGCCCATTAAAGCGGTACGCGAGCTGGGTTCAGAACGTCGTGAGACAGTTCGGTCCCTATCCGTCGCGGGCGCAGGAAATTTGAGAGGAGCTGTCCTTAGTACGAGAGGACCGGGATGGACACACCGCTGGTGTACCAGTTGTTCCGCCAGGAGCATAGCTGGGTAGCTACGTGTGGAAGGGATAAGTGCTGAAAGCATCTAAGCATGAAGCCCCCCTCGAGATGAGATTTCCCACAGCATTAAGCTGGTAAGATCCCTTAGAGATGATGAGGTAGATAGGTTCGGGGTGGAAGCGTGGCAACACGTGGAGCTGACGAATACTAATCGATCGAGGGCTTAACCGATTAAATTGGAAAACGTTGCGAGTGCTATCTAGTTTTCAAGGAATGAAAATTTTTCTTGATCTTTACAAAGAAATATAGTAAGATATATCTTGTCCTTGGTTAAACACTTTCTAGTGGAACAACCTTTGATTAGTCTGGTAATGATGGCGAAGAGGTCACACCCGTTCCCATGCCGAACACGGAAGTTAAGCTCTTCAGCGCCGATGGTAGTTGGGGGATCTCCCCCTGCAAGAGTAGGACGTTGCCAGGCTGACCAATATTCCACAGTAGCTCAGTGGTAGAGCAATCGGCTGTTAACCGATCGGTCGTAGGTTCGAATCCTACCTGTGGAGCCATTATGCTTCCATAGCTCAGCAGGTAGAGCACTTCCATGGTAAGGAAGGGGTCATCGGTTCGAATCCGGTTGGAAGCTCCAGGACATGGCCCGTTGGTCAAGCGGTTAAGACACCGCCCTTTCACGGCGGTAACACGGGTTCGAATCCCGTACGGGTCACCAATTTAATTTATCTATACTCTGTGGAGGATTAGCTCAGCTGGGAGAGCATCTGCCTTACAAGCAGAGGGTCGGCGGTTCGAGCCCGTCATCCTCCACCATTTTTCTTAATAAATGCTTTACCTTCAGGAGTACTCAGTAGAGTGCACTCTTTTTTATTTGTAAGTACTATATATTTTGCCGGCCTAGCTCAATTGGTAGAGCAACTGATTTGTAATCAGTAGGTTGGGGGTTCAAGTCCTCTGGCCGGCACCATTTTTTCCAGTGGAGGGGTAGCGAAGTGGCTAAACGCGGCGGACTGTAAATCCGCTCCCTCAGGGTTCGGCGGTTCGAATCCGTCCCCCTCCACCAGTAAGAGCCATTAGCTCAGTTGGTAGAGCATCTGACTTTTAATCAGAGGGTCGAAGGTTCGAGTCCTTCATGGCTCACCATATGCGGAAGTAGTTCAGTGGTAGAACATCACCTTGCCAAGGTGGGGGTCGCGGGTTCGAATCCCGTCTTCCGCTCCAAACTTTATATGCGGGTGTAGTTTAGTGGTAAAACCTCAGCCTTCCAAGCTGATGTCGTGGGTTCGATCCCCATCACCCGCTCCAAATGGGGCCTTAGCTCAGCTGGGAGAGCGCCTGCCTTGCACGCAGGAGGTCAGCGGTTCGATCCCGCTAGGCTCCACCATTTTCCTTAAACAATGTTTAGGGTTTTTTTTATGTCATAAAATCATTTTAAGTAGGAAACTTTTCTATTTCTAATGCTCCTTGCAGATGATATATGATTCAGATCCTCCACGGCCACGCTACTGTTCCTTATATTTATCCGTAAAGAACATCAATTTACGTAATTGTATGAATATTTATTCGTATTTTATGTCAGGTTGAGTCATTTACTGGAATATGGGTAGAATAGAGCTAGACTAGGATACGAGGAGGCTACATAATGAATAATAAACTTTCGATTATAGGAGTACCAATGGATCTTGGCCAAATGAGACGCGGGGTAGACATGGGTCCAAGTGCGATCAGATATGCTGGAATTGTAGAACGGTTATCAAATTTGAATTACGATATTGAAGATCTTGGGGATATTGAAATTGGAAGGCCAGAAAAGCGTCCAGAAGAACAGGATCATCAACTTAAAAATTTGAAAGAAGTTGCTGATGCTAGCGAAAAGCTTTCAAATGTTGTAAATGAAGTGATTAATCGAAAGCGTTTTCCACTAGTGTTTGGTGGAGATCATAGTATTGCTATTGGCACTCTTGCCGGTGTAGCACGTAATTATGAGAATTTAGGCGTTATTTGGTACGATGCGCATGGTGATTTAAATAACTCTGAAACTTCACCATCTGGAAATATTCATGGAATGCCACTTGCAGTTAGTCTTGGCATTGGTGATGAGTCTTTAACTAGCATTTCGGGATATTCACCTAAAATTAAACCAGAAAACATTGTGATTATCGGAGCGCGTTCTCTTGATGATGGTGAGCGTAAACTGATTAAAGAAAAAGGTATTAAAGTATATACGATGCATGAAGTTGACCGTATGGGTATGACGCAAGTAATGGAAGAGGCTATCGAGTATGTATCGAAAGACACTGATGGGGTGCATTTAAGTCTTGATCTTGATGGACTTGATCCGCACGATGCTCCTGGAGTAGGTACGCCAGTACTTGGAGGAATTAGCTATCGTGAGAGTCATCTTGCGATGGAAATGCTAGCAGAGTCAAACATTTTAACTTCTGCAGAATTCGTTGAAGTAAATCCTATTTTAGACGAGAAAAATAAAACGGCTACTGTTGCCGTCGCTTTAATGGGATCTTTATTTGGGGAAAAATTAAAATAGACATAAAGGCAGCGACTTTATCTTAAGATAAAGCCGCTGTTTTTTTATTTCGACATTGATCATATTCGTTTAATAGATAGTCCAGATAAGTGCTAATTTCAATTATCTCGGAAGAACTAAGTGGTTTGTTTCTTGCTAATAGATTCATTTTATTGCGGGAAGCCTCAATTTCTTGAAGGAGATGATCTTTCTCGCTTTTTATTTGAAAGCTTATTTTACGATTCAACCTTTCCATGAGCCGAACCACCCTCTCAATAATTTATAGCCTTATACCCTATATATTAAAAGAATAAACTATTTTCACTAGAAAATTATGTATTTTCATTAAAAACAGTAATTCAAACGTGATAGAATAGGGAAAGATAAGAAAATATTTTTTTAGAAAAAGTGAAACTTTGTTTTTCCTGATACGTAACTATAATAGCCGCAGGAATCAGCGGGGGTTGAAAAAATGGATGCAATCGTAAAAAGAATCGTGTTGAAAGTAAGAAAAGGGGACCATAATGCATTTGGGGAGTTAGTAGAGCTCTATAAAGATCGAGTCTTTGCTTTGACATACCGAATGCTTGGTAACAGGCAGGAAGCTGAGGATGTGGCTCAGGAGGCATTCATTCGTGCTTATACGAACATTGATCGCTATCAGATTGATCGGAAATTCTCTACCTGGTTATATCGTATAGCTACGAACTTATCGATTGATCGTATGCGAAAGAAAAAGCCGGATTATTACCTCGATGCTGAAATTTCGGGCACGGAAGGTCTGACAATGTATTCTCAAGTGTCGACAGATGAACCATTACCTGATGATGAAGTTGTATCGTTAGAGGCACAGGATGGGATACATCAAGCTATTCTGAGTTTGCCAGCTAAGTATCGAAGTGCTATAACATTAAAGTATATCCAGGAGTTATCGCTAAAGGAAATCAGTGAAATTCTGGATTTACCAGTAGGAACGGTCAAAACCCGAATACATCGGGGTAGAGAAGCGCTTAGAAAGAAGCTTCGAGAGCAGTAAGAAAGGGGGAGAAGCTATGAAATGCCCTGCAGAAATAGTTGTGATTATGCATGATGTACTTGATGAAGAAGCTACAGATCAACAGCGTAAAGAGCTATTTGATCATCTGAAGACATGTCATGATTGCAAAGAGCATTATGAAGAACTGAAGAAAACGGAATCTTTTCTCCTCAGCTCACCTTCTATGAAGGCACCCGATGGTTTTACATCAAAGGTAATGCAACAGCTACCACAAGAGAAACGCACGGTCTGGATGAAACGATGGATGAAATCTCATCCATTCGTAACAGCTGCGATTTTATTCTTAGTATTAATGGCAGGATCTGTTTACTCATCATGGACGAGTGAGGATCAATTATCTGCGCTCTCTGGTAATTTAAGATTTGACCAGGAGACGAATACGGTTATTGTTCCTGAAGGTGAAGTCATTGAAGGAGATCTAACAGTGAAAAACCGTAATCTTGAAATTGAAGGACAGGTTAAAGGTGATGTTCTTGTGATCAATGGAGAACAGTATATGGCCTCAGCTGGACAGGTAACTGGTGAAATAGAAGAGGTGGATCATATTCTTGACTGGACGTGGTTTCAGTTGAAACACCTTTTTCAAGATATAGGTAGTGTATTTACAAATGATGAGCAGAAATAAACCGTCCAATAGGGCGGTTTATTTTTGTGTATCATTGCTGTAATTAAAAATGATTTTTTTCCCCCAACTCAACATCTGATCACAGAGTAACTAATTATATGAAACTTCATAATAAAAGAGATGTGCTTTTTTTGAAGTTGTCAAAAATATGATATAATTAAAAAGTTACAAATGTATTTTAGCAATGCACTAGAAGTGAACTTCAGGCTAAATACAATACGTTTGGAGGAAGAGCCGTGCTGCCTGTTGGAAATGTAAATGTACTTGATTACATAACTGAGATTATTGATATTTTGCTCGTTACGTATGTGATATATAAAATTATTATGCTTATTCGCGGCACGAAGGCTGTTCAGTTACTTAAGGGAATTACGGTCATTATTGCCGCATGGTTCTTAAGTAGTTTTTTCGAACTGAACACGCTACATTGGATTCTAGAGCGGGTCGTTCTTTATGGACTGCTTGCCATCATTATTATTTTTCAACCTGAGCTTCGAAGAGCACTTGAGCAGTTAGGACGCGGTCGATTGTTTGCTCGCTCCGCTGTTGAAGAGGAAGAGACGAATAAAATGGTGGAAGCCATTATTAAGTCTTCATCCTATATGGGTAAGAGAAGAATTGGCGCATTAATATCCATTGAGCGGGAAACAGGTCTCAATGACTATGTAGAGACCGGTATTCCCATGAATGCAAAATTAACTTCTGAACTTTTAATTAATGTGTTCATTCCGAATACTCCGCTTCATGATGGAGCGGTTATTCTAAAGAAGGATGAAATATTAGCTGCAGCATGTTATTTGCCACTTTCTGAGAGTCCTTTTATTTCGAAGGAACTCGGTACAAGGCACAGAGCTGCTCTTGGAATAAGTGAAGTAACAGATAGCCTAACACTCATTGTATCTGAAGAAACAGGGAGTATTTCCCTGACAAAGAACGGAGAACTTCATCGAAATTTATCTGAAGAGGTATTACGTGATCTTCTGAATGCTGAGCTAAATCCTTCTGTGTCTAAGACTGAGACTTCCAACCGCTTTAGTAATTGGAGGGGGAAAAAGTAATGGACAAATTGTTAACGAGCAACTGGTTTGTCAAAATCATCTCTTTTCTTCTCGCTCTCATGCTTTACACGATTGTTGCGATGCCTGATGGGTCTACTACTGATCCTAATGGATTACTTACTCAACAAACAGAAACAGAACGTTTACCAGATATGGAGCTTGAAGTGCTATACGATGAAGATAGCGTAGTGGTTTCTGATTTACCTGAAACAGTAGATGTCATTGTTGAAGGCCGCACAGATGGTTTAATGCTATCAAAGTTAACGAATAAAGAAGTCTATGTCGATTTGCGAAATCTAACACCAGGTCAACATCTCGTTACCGTAAAACACAGAGATTTTCCTGAAAATGTAGATGTCGCGATTGATCCAGTAAGAGTTTCTGTGACGATTGAAGAGAAAAAATCGAGTACTTTTCAAGCTGGAATCAACTTGTTGAAGGAAGATGAGCTTCCGGAAGGGTATGCGACAGAAGAACCGATCGTTTCACCTAAAACCGTTACAGTTACTGGCGCAAATTCAAAGCTTGAACAAATTGCATTTGTTAGAGGCTATGTAAATGTGAGCGGTGCAAAAGAAGAAGTTAATGAAAGAATAACACTAAATGTGTATGATGCGAATATGGAAGAAATACAGGGGGTATCGATCGATCCTGCCGTAGTTGATGTAAAAGTACCAATTACTGCCCCTTACAAAAAGGTGCCAATTAAACTCGATCAAAAAGGAAAGCTTCCTGACGGTGTTAGTATCTCATCAATTGATCTTGAACCTTCGGAGGTTTCTGTCTTTGGTCCTGAAGAGGAACTTGGCAAACTAGAGTTTCTGGACGGTATTCCACTTGATCTATCAAAAATAACAAAGGATACAACGGTTGAGCTTGATGTACCAGTTCCGGATGGAATGAAAAAAGTAGATCCAGAAACGGTTGAAGCAAAAATTAAAGTTGGTAAAGAAGATGAAAAAGCATTTGAAGATGTACCAATTAAAGTAACTGGAGTATCTGATGGGTTAACAGCAAATATTTCAGAACCTGAAACGGGATCTACGGATATGAAGATTTATGGTGTATCTAGCGTGCTTGAAAATATTCAGAATGATGATTTTCAGGCTTATATTGATGCAAGTGGTCTTTCCGAGGGAGAACATGAACTAGAATTACAATGGAACGGACCGTCTTATGTACGCTGGTCTGGTTCATCCAAGAAGGTAACGCTGCAAATAGAGAATAGTCCTTCTTAATAGTGGGAACTGCGCGATAATAAAGGAGAGAGTATAACGATGGGTAAATATTTTGGTACTGACGGTGTAAGAGGGATAGCTAATACAGAGCTTACCCCAGAACTTGCATTTAAACTGGGCCGTCTCGGTGGTTATGTCTTAACGAAAGAGACCGAGAAACCTAAGATTTTAATCGGACGCGATACGCGTATTTCTGGATATATGCTTGAAGGGGCGCTAGTTGCCGGTCTTCTTTCTATTGGGGCTGAAGTAATGCGTCTTGGTGTCATTTCTACGCCAGGAGTTGCTCATTTAACGAAGGCACTAAGTGCTCAAGCGGGAGTAATGATTTCTGCTTCCCACAATCCAGTTGGGGATAACGGAATTAAGTTTTTTGGCCCGGACGGCTTTAAGCTTTTAGATGTTCAAGAAGAAGAAATTGAAGCGCTTATTGATAGTGATGAGGATCTTGTACCACGTCCTACAGGTGCTGATCTAGGTATCGTTAGTGATTACTTCGAAGGTTGTCAGAAGTACCTTCAGTATTTGAAACAAACAATTGATGAAGATTTCTCTGGACTTCACATTGCGCTCGACTGTGCACATGGTGCAACGTCTTCGCTTGCAGCTCATTTATTCGCTGATCTTGAAGCTGATATTTCCACTATAGGTACAAATCCTACTGGAACAAATATTAACGACGGTGTCGGATCGACGCATCCAGAAACACTGGCTGAATTTGTGAAAGAAAAGAATGCCAACGTAGGCTTTGCATTTGATGGAGATGGAGACCGCCTTATCGCCGTTGACGAAAATGGAGATATTGTAGATGGCGATCAGATTATGTTTATCTGCGCTAAATTCATGAAAGATCAAAAGCGTTTACGTCATGATACGGTCGTTTCAACTGTTATGAGCAATCTTGGATTCCATAAAGGGATGGAAGAGTCAGGTGTCACATCGCTTCAAACTAAGGTAGGCGATCGTTATGTGATGGAAGAAATGCGTAAAGAAGGTTACAACCTTGGCGGAGAGCAGTCTGGACATATTATTTTCCTTGATCATATTACGACAGGTGATGGTATGCTATCAGCACTTCAGCTTGCTAACATTATGCAAGTGACAAACAAACCGTTGTCAGAGCTTGCTGGAGAAATGAAGAAATACCCTCAATCTCTTGTGAATGTAAAGGTGACAGATAAAAACAAGGTAGATTCAAACGAGCGAATTCAAGAAACGATTCAGCAAGTAGAAAGCGACATGAACGGAGAAGGGCGTATTCTTGTTCGTCCATCTGGAACGGAGCCTCTTGTTCGCGTTATGGCTGAAGCCCCTACAAAAGATCTATGTGATGAGTACGTCGATCGCGTTGTATCTATGGTGAAAGAAGAACTTGGAGCATAATCGACAAAAATGAAAAGTTTGTACGAAAGGTATGCATGGGAAGCACGGAAAAAGCTACCCATGCATATTTTTATATATAGGGGAATTTTCACAAGTGATTTTCTCATTAAAATGAGTCAAAATAGAGCAAATTATAGCGAGAACGATTTGTTCTAGAAAAAAGAATTGACCAGCTTTTTACAATTGATATAATATAGAAGTATGTTTGGTTTTTATTCTAAAAGGGAAAGAGAGGGAAGTTGGGTTACTTTTGATATAAAAGCGCCTGGACTGTTTTCGAACGGTAGAAAACAGTTGACGAGGAAGAGGTTTATCGATCATCGGCGGATACCTCTCGATTGCTCCACCACAATCGAATGGTTTTGTGAAAAACAGAGAGGTGACTTTCTGAACAAAAGCAAAACTATGGTGACAAAAAAGCTATTAATCGGAAAAGAAGGGGCAGGTCTGCCCCGTTGTATGCCTGCTCCTTCAATTGAAGGAGGACTTTTACATGTGCGGTATTGTTGGATATATTGGAAATCAGGATGCTAAAGAAATTCTATTACGAGGTCTGGAGAAGCTTGAGTACAGAGGGTACGATTCAGCAGGTATTGCGCTTCTTAATGACGGTGGACTCCACCTTTTTAAAGAAAAAGGTCGTATTGCTGACCTTAGAAAAAAAGTGGATACAAGTGTGGAAGCGACAGCAGGTATTGGACATACACGCTGGGCAACACACGGTGAACCTAGTCAGGTAAATGCTCATCCACATCAGAGCTCAACTGAACGCTTCACGCTTGTTCACAACGGTGTAATTGAAAACTATCAACAAATCAAACGTGACTTCTTATCCGAAGTTAATTTCGTAAGTGCTACAGATACAGAAGTAGTTGTTCAACTTATTGCTACTCTTGTTGAAGATCAAAATATGTCTGTTGAAGATGCTTTCCATCAAACATTGAATGAACTTCACGGTTCATATGCACTTGCACTTATTGACAATCATAATCCAGAAACGCTCTACGTAGCGAAAAATAAGAGTCCGCTTCTAGTTGGAATCGGCGATGATTTCAACGTAGTAGCAAGTGACTCAATGGCTATGCTTCAAGTAACAAGTAAATTCATCGAGCTTATGGATGAAGAAGTAGTGATTGTGAAGCGTGATTCTGTCACAATTAAAGATATGAGTGGAAAAGTAATGGAACGCGAACCATTCACAGCTGAAATCGACGCAAGTGATATAGAAAAGGGAACATACCCTCACTATATGCTTAAAGAAATTGACGAACAGCCGCTTGCGATTCGTAACATTATTACAAAGTACAAAGATGAGAATGATAACATCAAACTTGATAAAGATATTCGTGAAGCAATGAAAGAAACGGATCGTATTTACATCATTGCGTGTGGCACAAGTTACAATGCTGGCCTTGTTGGTAAACAGCTGATCGAGAACATCGCTGAGGTTCCTGTTGAAGTGCACATCGCAAGTGAGTTCTTATACAATATGCCGCTTGTTTCACAGAATCCACTCTTTATCTTTATTTCACAAAGTGGTGAAACGGCAGATAGCCGTGGCGTACTTGTGAACGTGAAGAAAAAAGGATTTAAATCTCTTACGATTACGAATGTTCCAGGATCAACGCTTTCTCGTGAGGCTGACTATACGCTGCACACACATGCAGGCCCTGAAATTGCGGTTGCTTCAACAAAAGCCTACACTGCACAAATGGCTGTACTAACACTACTTGCTGTCGATACTGCTCAGGCAAAAGGCATTAAGCTTGATTTCAACCCAATTCAGGAGCTTGGAATCGTTGCAACAGCGATGGAGTCCATGATTGACCAGAAGGAAATGATCGAAACAGTTGCACGTAACTTCCTTTCAGTTACGCGTAATGCATTCTTTATTGGTCGCGGTGTAGATTACTACGTTTGTCTTGAAGGAGCTCTTAAGCTGAAAGAAATCTCTTACATTCAAGCTGAAGGATTTGCTGGCGGTGAATTGAAGCACGGTACGATTGCTCTAATTGAGAAAGGTACTCCTGTTATTGCTCTTGCTACGCAGAAGCACGTAAATGGAAGCATCCGTTCAAACGTACAAGAAGTCGTTTCTCGTGGGGCATCACCATGCATTATTTCTCTTGCTGGTCTTGAAGAAGAAGGCGACACCATCGTCCTTGATGAAGTACATGAGCATCTTACTCCGCTAGCTTCTGTTGTACCGCTTCAATTACTTGCATACTATGCAGCGCTACACAGAGAATGCGACGTAGATAAGCCAAGAAACCTTGCTAAATCAGTTACGGTAGAATAACCATAGATAGATTAGAACGGCCTTTCCTTACTAGGGAGGGCCGTTTTATTTTTGGTTATCATTGTTAAAAAATGACTCGCCTCTCTTTTTTCGACTACTTAAAAGCATGTCCGAATACAATGATACGAATACGAAGAAGGGTGGAGGCGTATGAGTATCTTTGTAAGCTACATATTGTTAGGACTTTCCCTTTCAGCTCCAATGGGACCGATTAATGCGGCACAGCTGGACAGGGGGATTCGATTTGGTTTTATGAATGCCTGGTTAGTAGGGTTTGGAGCGATGGTAGCGGATGGCGTATTTATGATGCTCATTTACTTTGGACTTGCTCATGTCATTGAGACGCCGTTTATGAAAACATTTCTTTGGCTGTTTGGTTTTTTTGTTTTAACGTATACAGGAATTGAAAATATCGTGAAGGCTGATTCAATTGGACTTAAGCAGACAAGTGGTCGATATGAAACGAACCGCAAATCGTTTCGAACTGGTTTTTTTATCGCAATCTCAAATCCGCTGAACATTTTATTCTGGCTTGGCATTTATGGTTCGATTCTAGCCCAAACATCTAGTATGTTTGGTGCCGCCCAACTGTTTCTTTATAGTACGGGCATTTTTTTAGGTATCACCCTATGGGATCTCACAATGGCGAGTGCATCAGCAGGTGCACGAGCGTGGGTAAATCCATTTATTTTGAAGCGAATATCGATCTTATCCGGTATCACGTTAATCGGATTTGGACTCTATTTCGGTATCCAAGCTGTTAGGTTGTTCCTTGGATAGACTGGCACCTCTTTTTGTCCCTCCTAATAGGATAACGCGTGTAGTGTTAAGGAGGGATTCCGTTTGGAACTATATACGAAATCATGGATTGATGAACATGGAGAAGGAATGGAAGGTTGGAAGCGAACTGCATTTGCTCATTTTGGAGCGATGTTATCAGATCGTGAACAACCTTACCCTTGCATTCCTGGGAAGCAGGGGTTCCATCAAGATAATTTACGATTTGGATTTGCGGAAGATCCTACAACAGACGTAGCAAGTGTACAGTTAGCTACATTGTTGAAACAGTACGGGGAAGTAGCGAGGGAAACGGGGAAATATGCCTCTCTTGTTGTTTTTTTTGACTCCACGACGTTACAGAAACAAAAAGCCGAAGTAGATCAATACCAGGAATTATTCTGGTCGCTACTAAACAGTTTACATGAGCTTGATGAGGCGCAGTGGCCAGAACATATCCCTAAAGACCCACATGATCCTAAATGGGAGTTCTGCTTCAATGGAGAACCGTATTTTGCATTCTGTGCGACACCAGCTCACCAAGTTCGAAAGAGTCGTCAATTTCCATCTTTTCTGATTGCTTTTCAACCAAGATGGGTTTTTGATGAAATTAATGCAGAAACAACATTTGGTCAAAAGCTTAAAAAAGCGATCCGGCAACGGTTGGTTTCTTACGATGGGATTCCAGCTCACCCCGCCTTGAAGTGGTACGGTCAACAAGATAATTATGAATGGGAGCAATATTTTCTATCTGATGATGATTCTTCTCTTTCCAAGTGTCCCTTTATGGCGATGAAAAACAAGTGGAAGAGCATTCGCTCTTAACTGTGTTTTCTTTTCATTTTCAGAAAAGTTGCCCCGGCAATGAGAACTAGAAAGCATAAGCTAACTAAAAAACCAGCCCGGCTAATTTTGTCAAATAAAGTTCCTGAAATAGCTGTACCGATCAGGACTACGCCGATTCCTATTTTCAAATGATCTTTAAACGTAGTTTTGGTTAGTTTCCGATATGAAAAAAGAATGAACATCCAATTATAGAGAAGCATTAAACCAGCAGCTGTCGTCAAATACTCAAAGATGTTCTCCGGTAAAAGGAGTGCAACAACAATTGAAAGTAAGACAACTAGAGTCGTGAGACCAAAAGCAGGGAGAGGAATCTTCCTGCTTTTCTTTGCAAAGAGGGCCGGTGCATCATTTTCTTCAGCAAGTGTTACAAGCATAGTCGTTACGGCATATAGGGAAGCGACCATTGTGGAGAAACCGGCAATAATGAGGATCGCATTAAATACATGTGGGATCCAGGGTAGATGAAACTGAGTTAAAGCTGTTAAAAATGGGCTTTCATTCGGATCAATGCTTTTGATAGGAATGAGTTTTAACACGACGAAGAAAGACATCACGTAAAGGATCGTTAAGACTAACAGCATGATCTTGCCAGCTTTCGGGGCGTTTTTGGGATCTTCAAGTTCATTCGCCATCAGTCCCATCACTTCAATTCCACCAAATGCATAGAACGCATAAACAAGGGCAACCCAGAGACCCATTGCGCTACCTGTGAGAAAGTCTTTTGACGTGATTTCAATTCCAGCGTTACCTTTTTGTGGTTCAAGCCATCCAAGTAAGGCGGCGATTCCGATAGCGAGAAACATCACAATGGCAGCAATCTTCATTACCCCAAATACGTTCTCCATTTTTTCTACGAGTTGAACACCGATAAGAATAACGATAAGGCCAAGTGAAGCGAATACAGATGCCGAGAGCCATAAAGGGGCATTCGGAAACCAGAACTGTGCAAATAGCGCGAGGGCTGTAAGTTGACTACCCATAATAAGCATTTCAGATGACCAGTATACCCAGCCGTTACTAAAGCCGGCCCATTGGCCAAAAGCTTGTTTTGCATAAGTGCGAAAAGACCCTTTTTCTGGATGTTCAGCAGTTAATTTCGCAAGTGCTTCATAAACAATCCATGTGCCGATCGCGGCCAGAAAATAAGCCAATAAAACGAGATAGCCTGCTTTTTCGATCGTGATACTAGAACCAAGGAAATACCCGGTCCCGATAATACACCCTACCCCTATAAACGACATTTGCCACCAGGTTAATTTCTTTTCGTGATTTGTCGATTTACTCATTATTGCATCCCCCTCTTATCTTCTTTAGTTTGAGAATCACTGGCAGTGTTTATGTGTGTTTCTTGAATTGGAGAATCTTTTCTTCGGATGAGGAGAAAGTAAGGAGACTATGTATGATAAAGGAGTTTGGTTGAATGAACATCCATCCGAATTGTTGGAATGAATATGGAGAATTAAAAACGGTTGTCGTTTGTTCTCCTTCACACTTAGATGTACCAGATCAGCAAACTGCTACAGATGTGCAGTGGGAAAAAGCAGTGAAACAAAAGAAGGCGCAAGAAAATCATGAAGAAATGATTCGCGCAATGGAGGATGCTGGCGTTCATGTTATTGATTATTCCGTTCATTTATTACGAGAAGAGCTTTTGTTAAATGAAAAATTAATCAATCGTATTTTTGTTCGTGATCTTGCTTGTGTATTTGGCAATACGATTCTTCCGGGAGCAGCAGGAACCTCCATGAGGCGACCTGAATATTTTCAAAGCCATAGGCTATTTCAACAGTGGTTTGATGAGCGGACGTTTCAAATGCAATCAAATAATCAGTTAAAGGCATTGGAATATGGCGATGTCATGATACTTAATAAGGATGCTGTTTTTATTAATTCTGGAATTCGGACAAGCATTGAAAGTATAGAAGCACTGCAAGGGAGTATTTTTAAAGCGGGGTTCCAGGAAATCGGTGTTATTGATCTACCACGACGTCCAGATACGATGCATCTTGATATGAATTGTAATGTAGCGGGAGAGAGTATATTTGTAGCGAAAAGCTATATGAGCTATCTTCCTGTACAGGTTGTAACGGAAAATGATTTTCGATATGAGATGACGGGTGACTTTTTAAGGCGACATGGATATGAAGTGGAATGGACATCGGAGATCAAACATACTGTGGCAGATATTAATTTCTTGAATTTAAATCCTGAGACGCTATTGATTAGTACGAAAGCAAATAAATCTATTCTTAAGAATCATCCCATCCTTCGTAAAAAGAAGCTTATAGAGGTAGAGGTAGATGAATTAGAAAACGGTGGTGGAGGAATCCGATGTATGACATTACCACTTGAGCGGGGATAAGAGAAAGTGGCTTGAAGGCCAATCCAATATATATTTCATAAAGAATCCTGCAAATTTGTGGGATTCTTTTACATGTGTTTTGGTTGACTATTATACCTAAGGGGGGTATATTGATGGTAAGCTAAATTAGAGGAGATGATCGAATTGACAGATGAACTAAACATCCCTTTACAGCCGGATAAAAAGCCAACTGAACCGAGAACGGATGAAGAGAAACAGCAGCTGCAGAACCGATTGAAGCGAATCGAAGGCCAAATACGCGGGATTCAGAAAATGGTTGGAGATGATCGCTATTGCGTGGATATTCTTATTCAGCTGTCTGCCATTCAGGCTGCCTTAAAAAAGGTCGGCTATACGTTGCTTGAACGTCATACAAAAACGTGTGTTGCTAGTTCCATACAAGAAGGTAATGGAGATGAGCAAATAGAGGAATTAATGAAAGTGATTCAGCAGTTCTCTAAATAAAGAGGTGAGTCAGATGGATTCGAAGAAACAACTCTCTCTTGATGTGACGGGGATGACATGTGCTTCTTGCTCATCAAGAATCGAGAAGGTATTAAATAAAATGGATGGTGTCGAGGCAAACGTCAATTTAACGATGGAAAAAGCAACGATCTTGTACGATTACGATAAAGTGAAGACAGAAGATATCGTAGGGAAAATTGAAAAACTAGGCTATGGGGTTCGGAAAGAAAAAGTGGAACTTGATATTCACGGAATGACCTGTGCAGCTTGCTCCACAAGAATCGAAAAAGGCTTAAACCGTACGAGGGGTGTTGAGCTTGCTTCTGTTAACTTGACAACAGAGTCTGGCGTTGTCGAATACCAGCCGGGAGAAGTGACGTTAGATGACATTCTCCAGAAGGTGAAAAAACTTGGTTATGAAGCGGTGATTAAAGAGAATCGTGAAAATCAAAAAAGCCATAAAAATGATGAAATTAAGAAGAAGAAACGTCGATTATTGATTTCAGCTCTTTTTTCCCTTCCACTTCTGTTAACGATGCTTGCCCATATACCAGGTGAGTCGGCTATTCCTGTTCCTCATCTTCTTATGGAACCATGGTTTCAGTTTCTTTTAGCAACACCTGTTCAATTTGTGATAGGTGCTCCATTTTACACTGGAGCTTATCGTGCCTTAGTGAATAAAAGCGCAAATATGGACGTTCTTGTTGCGCTTGGGACTTCAGCCGCTTATTTTTATAGTGTTATTGAAGGGATCAGAAGTTATTTGACAGATGGATACAATCCGTCGCTTTATTTCGAAACAAGCGCCATTCTGATCACGCTCATCTTGGTAGGGAAGTTATTTGAAGATCTTGCGAAAGGGAGAACAACTCAGGCGATTACCAAATTACTTAACCTTCAAGCAAAAGAAGCGAGTGTTATTCGAGAAGGCGTTGAAGTGAAAGTACCTGTCGATCAGGTTCAGGTTAGCGATAGAATCGTCGTTCGCCCGGGTGAAAAAATACCAGTAGACGGTATTGTCGAGAAGGGCAATTCTTCCGTAGATGAGTCCATGATTACAGGTGAATCCATTCCCATTGAGAAAGAAGTAGGGGCGAGTGTGATTGGCTCTACGATTAATGAAAATGGGACGTTAACAATGCGTGCTGAAAAAGTAGGGAAAGATACCGCTCTTGCTGGAATCATCAAAATCGTTGAAGAAGCGCAGGGCTCAAAGGCACCGATTCAGCGTTTAGCAGATGTGATTTCAGGCATATTTGTACCTATTGTGGTAGCGATCGCAGCGATTACGTTTCTAGTTTGGTATTTCCTTGTTGATCCCTACAATTTGCCACAGGCGCTTGAAGCGGGAATTGCGGTGCTCGTTATCGCATGTCCTTGTGCACTAGGATTAGCTACACCAACTTCTATCATGGTAGGGACTGGGAAAGGTGCTGAGCAAGGGATTCTGTTTAAAGGTGGCGAATTTCTAGAAGTCACTCATAAAATTGATGCGATCTTACTTGATAAAACAGGTACGATCACGAAGGGAAAACCAGAAGTAACTGATTTTGTTGCTTTCAAAAACGATGAAACAACAGTGTTAGAACACTTGGTTGCCGCTGAGAAAGCTTCTGAACATCCTCTAGCCAGGTCCATTGTGCAGCATGGTGCGAACCACAATGTCACTGTTGCTGAAGCAGAGCAGTTTCAAGCCATACCAGGTCACGGTATTGTTGCTACTGTCAAAGGAAAGCAGGTTCTTGTTGGGACACGAA
Source organism: Pseudalkalibacillus hwajinpoensis (assembly GCF_015234585.1). Classification (NCBI taxonomy): domain Bacteria; kingdom Bacillati; phylum Bacillota; class Bacilli; order Caryophanales; family Guptibacillaceae; genus Guptibacillus; species Guptibacillus hwajinpoensis. The sequence goes on along the minus strand of NZ_JADFCM010000010.1, from coordinate 94,940 downwards.
AACTCATGGACCGAGAACAGATTTCTTATTCCGAGCATGAAGAACAAATGGCCATGTATGAAATGGACGGAAAGACAGCAATGTTTATTGCATTCGATGGTCGCATGCAGGGAATTATCGCCGTTGCAGATACAGTGAAGGAAACGTCGAAAAGAGCCATTGAGGAAATGCGGTCGCTCGGAATCGATGTGTATATGATTACAGGTGACAATAAAAGGACAGCTGAAGCTATCGGTCAGCAAGTGAACTTAAATGGTGTGTTTGCTGAAGTGCTTCCTGAGGAAAAGGCTACTAAGGTGAAGGAATTACAGGCACAAGGAAAACGAGTGGCGATGGTAGGGGATGGCATTAACGATGCGCCAGCTCTTGCAACAGCCGATATAGGAATGGCAATTGGAACCGGAACAGATGTCGCCATTGAGACAGCAGACGTTACACTTGTTGGTGGCGATCTTGAAAATATTGCAAAGGCGATTCATTTAAGCCGTAAAACGATGCGGAATATTCGCCAGAATCTATTCTGGGCGTTATTCTATAATTCAATTGGGATTCCAATTGCTGCAATTGGTTTACTAGCACCTTGGGTTGCGGGGGCTGCTATGGCCTTTAGCTCTGTATCAGTCGTAACCAATTCCCTTCGTTTGAAGCGAGTGAAACTATAATTCATTGAGAGGAGAATCACGATGGAACAAACAACATTAAAAATTGAAGGAATGACATGTGATCATTGTAAAGCAGCAGTAACAACTGCTTTACAGGAACTTGAAGGAGTTTCAGAAGTAAATGTGAACGTAGAAGAAGGAACGGCAAAAGTTTCTTATAATGCTTCTAGCGTTAGCGTTTCGGAAATGAATGAAGCGGTAGAAGAACAAGGATATGACATTGTCTAAATAAAAAGCCGAAGAAGGGAGTGAATCCTTTCTTCGGCTTTTTAAATTCATAACTTTCGTTTCTTGATAATAAAATTCGCTAATAGGACAAGTGGAAGAATAAGATTATCTTTGAATTAATTTGAGGAGGGGAAGACGCCCATGAACACTTCACTGTTCACAAGTTTATTTATGATAGGCTTCGGGGGACTTTTGATAGGAGCTACTGCAGGGAAGGTGGCATTTACCTATTATCAACATCGTTTGGAAGCTCTTTATCTGATTTGTGGTGGTATGCTCATCGGCGTGATTTCCTTTGAACTGATACCAGAAAGCGTTCGTTCGTATTCGTTTTGGGCACTACTAGCAGGTGCGTCGCTTTCTGTTCTTTTATTTATTTGGACAGAGCAAGTGGTTCACAGAAAGTTTCAAGATAAGAGTTACCTTCCAGTGTTTGCTTTCGTTCTTGCTGTCATCTCGCACAACATCCCAGTCGGGATCGCTCTTGGAATGACGTCAGTTAGTAACGGAATTGGCATGTCATTGCTGCTAGCCTTATTTATCCATCACTTACCAGAGGGAGTGGCGTTGTATATACTCACTAGAATGAACGGATTCCATCGGTTGTTTGTGATTTTAGCAGCAAGCTCTGTAACCATTATATTAACGCTATCAGCCTGGTTCGGGGTGGTTTCTTATCAATCGAATCTACTAAATGGTCTCTTTATGGGCGTAGCAATTGGATCTTTATCGTATGTAGCTGTTCACGAAATGATCGGTCATGTTGTCGGAAGAGTTTTAAATCAGGAGTTGTACTTATATACAAGTCTGGGAATACTTTTACTGGCGATTTATCTTGAGGTAACTCATAAGCTTTTTTGACAACATATATAAGATTCAGTAAAATTGTACATAGACTAATATGAACACATGCTCATATATTGAATAAAATAGAAAAATCACATAAGAAAGGAGTTCACATCGATGGAAGAATATCGTTTGAAAGGTTTATCCTGTCCGAATTGTGCAGCGGGAATGGAACAACAGATTCAAAAACTTGAATACGGCGATTCCGCTCAAATTCAATATAATTCCGGTAAATTAAAGCTAGATGAGAGAGTGAATCTTGAACAAGTTGAGAAAATCCTTGCTTCAGATCACGCATCATTGATTAAAAACGAGAATGGACATGCCCATGAACATAGTAAGGGTCACAACAACGTGAAGTGGCTCCTTGCTATCTCATCGGCGATTTTCGCTGCTGCTCTTCTTTTAGATGGACTAACAAATATACCTGCTATTCCGTTCTATTTAACTGCCATTATTTTAAGTGGATATCAAACGTTTATTAAAGGTCTACAGAACTTAATGAAACTAACGTTTAACATTGAGACGTTGATGACTATTGCTTTAATAGGAGCGGTATCCATTGGAGAGTGGAAGGAAGGCACGCTTGTTGCGATCCTATTTGGACTGAATGAATATTTAGAAGGCCTAGGTATGGAGAAGGCAAGGAAGTCTATGGAGTCTCTACTAAAAATTGCGCCGAAGGAAGCCCTTCGTATTCGAGAGGGAAGAGAAGAAATCGTTTCGATTCAGGATCTAAAAGTGAAAGACATTGTTTTGGTCAAATCTGGCGCGAAAATTCCATCGGATGGAATCGTCGAATCTGGCTATAGTTCAGTGAACGAAGCGGCTATTACTGGAGAAGCTATGCCGGTTGAAAAAAGTGCTAATGAGTCTGTTTATGGCGGAAGTATTAATAATGAAGGAATTCTTCGTGTGAAAATCACGAAAGCTTATGAGGATTCATCCCTTGCAAAAATATTGCATTTAGTTGAAGAAGCTCAGGAAACAAAGACACCTACGGAATTATTTATTAATCGTTTCTCAAAGTATTACACACCGATTATTATGCTTATATCAGCACTCGTGATGCTTGTTCCGCCTTTATTGTTCGGAGGGGTTTTTAGTGAGTGGTTTTACCAGGGACTTGCAGTGCTTATTGTAGGATGTCCTTGTGCACTTATTCTTTCATCACCTATTGCCAACATATCGGGTATTACTCGAAATGCGCGTAACGGTATTCTCGTAAAAGGATCTGTTTATCTTGAACAGCTAGGAAAAATTGATACGCTCGCTTTTGATAAAACCGGTACGCTTACAAAAGGACTACCTTATGTGGAGAAATATGAAGTTTATGACCAGGAGCATTTCTTATCAGTAGCGGCAGCGGTTGAGAAACATTCTTCACATCCGTTAGCAAAAGCAATCATGACAAAAGTAAATAGCTTTCCTTATCGTGAAATCGAAGCAACAAATACAGAAACGATATCAGGGCAGGGGATCATAGCCGACATTAATGGAAAAAGACATTGGGTAGGAAATGAAAAAAGTGTTCAACATGTAACCATCCCTGAGGATGTGAGAACATCGATTGATGCGATGAAACATGATGGGTTAACGCTTGTCCTTGTAGCCGATGAGAAACATATTCTTGGCATGTTTGGAGTTGCAGATGAAATTAGAGAGGAAAGTGAGTCTGTTATTCGCGCTTTACATCATGCAGGTATTAAGAATACGGTGATGTTAACAGGAGATCATGAGAAAACGGCTGAGAAAGTGGCAAACCGTGTTGGCGTACGTTCTTATTTCGGCGGTCTCTTACCTGAAGACAAAGTGGCTAAAGTGAAAGAATTAACAACAGAAGGTAAAGTAGCCATGATTGGTGACGGGATTAATGATGCTCCGGCTCTTGCTTCAGCTGACCTTGGAATCGCTATGGGAAAAGGGACAGATAGCGCAATTGAAACAGCCGATGTCGTATTGATGCAGGATCACCTAGGTAAACTACCTGAAGCGATCTCCATTGCTAAACGAGTGAACCGAACAATTCGAGTCAATATTGCTTTAGCTCTTGGCTTAAAACTGATTGCCTTACTTCTTACTATTCCTGGATTATTAACGCTATGGATTGCGATACTGTCTGATATGGGAGCAACGATTCTCGTGACGTTCATTAGTTTAACGATTCTATGGGAACGGAAAACAAAAGAAAAAACACATATTCATAATGAAGCAGAACCACAGCATTCGTAACCCTCTAGATGTCTAGAGGGTTTTTTTATTTATGCTGGCATTCTAGATTATTCATCATAAAAATTAACAGGAAGTATAGCTTTGTTTAATCATGTCAACAAGTGCTATGCCGAATTCGCGTTTGGATTTCGTTGTAACTGACTTTGTCTCCCTTTATCATAGTAAGTAATTAAGACAAACAATACGTGCCGGGGAATATGGGGTCCATTTAAGCGAAATATAAGATCATGTCAACAAGTCTCCTAAAAAAATGAAAACGCTTTAACGGTACGGAAGAAAGGGAGGATATATAATGAGTGAACAGAACACAGCAGAGAAATCTGGATTTAAAGTAAAAGTTCAGCGGTTCGGAAGTTACTTAAGCAGTATGATCATGCCAAATATTGGCGCATTTATTGCTTGGGGATTGATTACTGCTTTATTCATACCAGATGGTTATCTACCAAATGCAAGCCTTGCCGAGTTAGTAGAACCAATGCTTTACTACCTATTGCCACTCTTAATTGGTTACACTGGAGGTAAAATTGTATACGGTGGTCGAGGCGGAGTTGTTGGTGCAACGGCAACCATTGGTGTTATTGTTGGAGCAGACATTCCGATGTTCCTTGGAGCTATGGCTATGGGTCCGCTTGGGGGATATTTAATTAAGAAATTCGACGAAGCGATTCATGGCAAGATTAAATCAGGCTTTGAAATGCTCGTTAACAATTTCTCAGCTGGGATTATTGGCGGGGCATTAACTATTATTGCTTCTCTAGCAATTGGTCCAGTTGTCTTAGGATTAAACAAAGCACTTGCTGCAGGTGTAGAAGCTATTATTGCGGCAGGTCTATTACCATTAGTAAGTATTTTAATTGAACCAGGTAAAGTGCTCTTTTTAAATAATGCGATTAACCACGGGATTTTTAGCCCACTTGGACTTGAACAGGCTGCAAATACTGGTAAATCAATTCTCTTTTTGGTGGAAGCCAATCCAGGGCCAGGTTTAGGGATTCTTCTTGCCTACTCAATTGTTGGTAAGGGAACAGCAAAACAATCAGCTCCAGGAGCTGCACTGATTCATTTTGTAGGTGGAATTCACGAAATTTACTTCCCATACATCTTAATGAAACCAGCACTACTTCTTGCTGCTATTCTTGGGGGAATGAGTGGAGTGTTCACATTCACGCTTTTAAATGCAGGATTGTTAGCACCTACTTCACCAGGAAGTATCGTTTCTCTTATGATTATGACACCGCGTGGCGAGTATCTAAGTGTTATTGCAGGAGTAGTTGCGGCGACGGTAGTTTCTTTCTTAGTCTCTGCTGTAATCCTTAAACGCTCAAAAGATAGCGGAGAAGATATTTCAGAAGCGACTGAAAAAATGGAAGCAATGAAAGGGAAGAAGAGCAGCGTATCTTCTAACCTAAAAACGAATGCAGAAGAGCCAAAAGAAGAAACAACATCTTCTTATGGCAATATAGCCAAAGTAGTCTTTGCATGTGATGCTGGAATGGGATCAAGTGCAATGGGGGCATCCGTACTACGTAATAAATTCAAAAAAGCTGGGTTAACAGACATTGAAGTAACAAATACTTCGATTAGCAATTTACCTAATGATGCAGATCTAGTTGTGACTCATCAAGATTTAACCGATCGTGCAAAGGATAAGCTTCCAGAAGCGAATCACATCTCGGTTAAAAACTTTATGAACAGTCCAAAATATGATGAACTTGTTGCTGAGTTAACTTCCGCAGGTGAAGTGCCAGTGAAAGAAGAAGTAGAGCAAGTTGAGAAGAAAGATATTAATAAAGTAGTGTTTGCATGTGATGCTGGAATGGGATCAAGTGCAATGGGCGCATCAGTCCTTCGCAATAAGTTCAAGAAAGCTGGACTTCAAGACATTGATGTGACAAATACGGCTATTAGTAACTTACCAGATGATGCCGACTTAATCGTAACGCACCAGGACTTAACAGATCGAGCAAAAGCAAAACGTCCTGATGCTGAGCATATCTCAGTGGCAAACTTTATGAATAGCCCGAAATACGAAGAGCTTGTTGATAGACTTAAAAAGTAGGTATAGCCAGAATTCGAGGTGAACCATGTGTTTATTTCAGCAAGGGAACGAACAATTCTTCAACTTCTATTAGAAAGTAATGACTATTATACGGTCAAAGGAATCGCTCAAGAACTTGAGGTAAGCGAACGAACGGTTCACCGTGATTTAGTAGGCGTAGAGGATATTCTCACTCAGTATGATTTAACCTTAAACAAGAAAGCTGGAGTAGGGGTTCGAATTGATGGTGAAGAATCCAACCGAAATGAGTTGAAAAGCTATCTAGTTGATCTAACCATTACGGAATACACGCAACAAGAAAGGGAGACGCTGATTCTATGTAAGCTATTGGAATCAGCTGATCCTATTAAGTTAATTGGTCTAGCGAATGACTTGAGAGTGACAGTTGCTACTGTCAGTCATGATTTAGACAAAGCGGAAGAATGGCTTGAAAGGATGCAGCTTTCATTAATACGAAGGCGGGGATATGGCGTGCAGGTTGAAGGGACTGAAGCCCTGAAAAGGCACGCCATGAGTTCCTTGCTTGCTTCTGAGTTTAATGATTCAGACTTTTTTACGTTGTTAAAGAAGTCTATTCAAAAGAAATCTCAAGGCAATGTTCTCGAATCTGCTTCCGAACGATTGCTAGGGTTAGTTGATCGAGATAAGCTTTTGAAAGTTGAAACAATCGTTGATGATGTAAATAATGAGTTACCTTATATGATCGCGGATAGCGCATATATTGGTTTAATTGTGCATTTGACTCTGGCTGTGGAGCGTATTCAAAAGGGTGAAAAGATCGAGATTGATGAAGAGTATTTAAGCACGCTAAGGAATACGAAAGAGTTTGGTTTTGCTAGAATAATCGCTACAAAACTTGAAGAATCGTTTAGTGTTTTAATACCTGAAGCTGAGATCGGTTATATCACCATGCATTTACGCGGAGCCAAATTAAGAAACACTGGAGACTACTATTTAGAAGAAACAAATTATCCGATTCTTGTTAAAACCAAGAAGTTAATCCGCTATGTAGATAAGCGTCTCAATGCGGATTTAGAAACGAATGAATCACTTCTAGAGGGTTTAGTGACACACCTCGGTCCTGCTACGCATCGTGTTAGGCAGAACATGAATATTCATAATCCTTTGCTTACAAAAATCAAAGCAGATTATGCTGACTTATTCCAACTGCTTGAAGATGCGCTAAAAGATACTTTTCCGGGGGTATCCATTCCTGATGAAGAAGTTGGTTTTCTCGTCCTTCACTTTGGTTCAGCCCTTGAAGGTCGCTTTAAACATAACGAAGTGAATATTCTTGCCGTATGCTCAAGTGGTATCGGGACATCCAAAATGCTGGCGACTCGATTGAAACAGGAGTTACCAGAAATCCAAACCATCAAAAGCGCTTCATTATTTGAACTGCAAGATGAAGATCCAGAGAATTATGATCTGATTGTTTCTACGATCCCTCTCCCTGAATATGAAGGAGAGTATATAAAGGTCAATCCTTTTTTAACGGAGGAAGAGGCAACACGAATTCGCTCGACTCTTCAAAAGAAGTCGATGATGAAAAGAAGAAGCACGGTCGAGAAGCCAAAGACGGATAAGGAATCCTTGTTTTTTTCAAATGATGAAGCGAGTACCTGGTTTCGTAAAGCAGAATTATATACCAAGACTGCAGCTTCAGTAGTGGAATTATTTCGAGTAAATCAATCTGAACACAAAGAGGTGGAGAAGCTTTTAGCAGAAGAGTGTATGCGTCTAGAAACACTTGATGCTATCAGCCATTCATTAGAGGTTAAAGAGGCGCTTCTGAAGCGTGAAACCATTAGTGGAGTGGGTATTCCTGAGACTTCACTTGCATTGTTTCATACGCGGACACCTGAAGTTAAGAAGCCTGTGTTTACAATTGTTCGATTAATGGAACCTATTCAGAGAAAGGCAATGGATGGTTCATTCATTGAAATGGACACCGTTCTTTTACAACTGGCACCAGAGGATTCGTCGATTGAAAGCATTGAGATCATGAGCTACATTAGTTCTCTTATCATTGAATCAAATGAAAGTATCGCGCTTTTTTCGGGGAGCAATCAAGAATCAATTGGGTTGTATCTTGCAAACAAAATGAAAAGTCATGTAGAAAAACAATTAGGATTTAAAGGAGAAGATTAAAATGGCAAAAGAAATTCTATCAACTGAGAACGTATTACTAAACGAAACGGCTGCAACTAAAGAAGAGGCTATCCGTATGGCTGGTCAGATCCTTGTCGACAACGGTTATGTTGATGAAAGCTATCTTGAGCAAATGCAAGAACGTGAAAAGATCACGACGACTTACATGGGCAACTCTGTTGCAATTCCTCACGGTACGGAGGATGCTAAGAAAGCTGTGAAGCATTCTGGACTATCCATCATCCAATTGCGAGAAGGCGTTGATTTCGGAGATGGAAATATTGCGAAGATTATCATTGGTATTGCTGGTAAGGATAATGAACACTTAGAGATCCTTTCTCAAATTGCCATTGTTTGTTCTGAAGAAGAAAATGTGGAAGAGTTGATTCAAGCGGAATCCAAAGAAACGTTAATCTCAATGTTTAACGAGGTGAATTAATCATGCTTGCCGTTCATTTTGGTGCTGGAAATATTGGAAGAGGCTTTATTGGAAAGCTTCTTTCTCAATCAGGATATGAAGTATGCTTCGTAGATATCAATGAGACTGTGATTAACGAGCTTAATGAACGAAATAGTTATACGGTAGAAATATTAGGTCAGGATAAGGAGCAGATTGCTGTTGAAGGTGTGAGAGGTATTAATAGCCAACAAGATCCTGAGGCAGTTGTCGATGCGATCTATCAAGCTGACCTTATTACGACCGCTGTTGGCCCGACCGTATTGAAATTGATTTCTTCTGCTATCAAAGAAGGCATCTCAAAACGTATCGCAGATGGAAAAGCTCCCGTTAACGTCATAGCATGTGAGAATATGATCGGTGGCAGTACAATGCTTCGAAATGCTGTTGAAGAAAAGATGGATGAAGCGGATCGTAAAGTGCTTGATCAATATGCTGGTTTCCCAGATGCCGCAGTGGATCGTATTGTTCCGAATCAAACTCATGAAGATCCGTTAATGGTTGCGGTTGAACCTTTCTATGAATGGGTAGTCGATCAAACTATGATGGCTGGAGAGGTTCCGGATATTGCTGGCCTTACGTACGTTCAAGATCTTGCTCCTTACATTGAGCGGAAGTTGTTCACCGTTAATACAGGACACGCAGTGACAGCTTACCTTGGTTATCAAGCAGGATATGAGACAATCAAGGAAGCACTAGACACCGAAGATATCTATCATGATGTTAAGAATGCTCTTGAAGAGTCTGGTGAATTGCTTCAGCATAAGCACGGTTTTGAAAAAGAGGCGCATGAGGCTTATATTACAAAAATTCTTGGTCGTTTTCTAAACCCACATCTAGTGGATGAAGTTACTCGCGTTGGACGAGCGCCAATTCGTAAAATTGGACCTGACGACCGTCTTGTCGGACCGGCACGTCAGCTCGCGGAATTAAACAAAGAACCAAACTACCTTGCGAAAGGAATTGCAGCGGCATTGCGATTTGATCCTAAAGAAGATGAAGATGCTGTAACGATTCAGAATAAAATCAAAAATGAGGGTCTTTCTAGTGCGATTACTGCTTTTTCAGGAGTAACCGAAGGAGAAACTCTATTTGATCTAATTAGCAAGCATTATAAAGAAATGGCGTAATCTCTACGCAGAAGGGGAGCTCATTAAATGGAGCTTCCCTTTATTTGTTTGAAAACTGTTCGTTTCGGAAATATTTAATTGGGATAAATAATATCTTAATTCGTATAATTTTGTTACGATTTCGTATTAGGACTTGTGTCAACCTCAATACAATTCTACTATTAGGGTATGGCATTAGTCATATCCATTTTCAATGGGAAGGGGAACACGAATGTTCAATATATTACTTCAGTCTCACTCAGGTTCATGGGCGATTCTTGTTTTGCTATTAGTGATTAGTTATTTTGCACCTAAGCAGAAGATCTCGCTTATGATTCAGCGATTATTTTACTTGATTATGCTCGGTACTGGAATTGGGATGCTCTTTATCCTTGGTTTTCCGCTGATCTATGTGCTTAAAGGGATCCTGGCGATTGTGTTAATCGGGGTTATGGAAATGATTGTTGGAAGAAGAAAGCGTGCCGAATCAACAAAAATGCTTTGGATCGCGTGTATTGTTCTTATTTTAGTTATTATTTCAATCGGGTACAATTGGATTTAATGTGAAAAAGCGACAGCCAATTTTATTGGCTGTCGCTTTTTTAAGTGCCCTCTGTCCCTCGATCGCTTCACCACTCAAAATGAACACAAAAGACGTGTTCTTTTTGAGTGGTTCCAGCGCTTGTCGGGCCTAACCGGGGCCCTTCTGCTTTTGTTATCATCCATCTGCAGGGCCCAGCCTCTCGATCGCTTCACCATTTCAAATGAACACAAAGGGCGTGTTCTTTTGAAATGCCTTCAGCGCTTGTCGAGGCTAACCGGACCCTTCCGCTTTTGTTATTCCCAAGGTTTTTCTGTGGTTAGGAGGCCGGCTAGTTCTTTACTTGCCTGGCGGTGTTCTTTGCGTTTTTCTGCTCGGGCGGGAGCTGTTTCGTGTAGATTTTTTTCTTCTTCTGATTCAGGGATGACTTTTGGAACAGGTAGTGGTTTTTTCTTTTCATCCAATGATACAAATGTAAGGAATGCTGTTGCTCCGATATGGCGTTCGCCTGATAGGAGATGCTCTGCAATTACTTTCACAAATACTTCCATAGAAGACTTTCCGGTGAATGTCACGTATGCTTCGAGACAAACGGAGTCGTCTGGTGTAATCGGGTGTAAGAAGTCAACAGAGTCAGTTGAGGCTGTTACAACTTCGCTACGACAGTGGCGCATTGCTGCGATTGATGCAATATCATCAATGTCTCTCATCAGCTGGCCACCAAATAAAGTGTTATGATTGTTTGTTGCTTCTGGGAATACGTGACTTGTTTTGACAACACGTGATTCGCGAATGTATTTAGATTCCATAGTCGTCTCTCCTTATTATGCTTTTCTTGTCGTCTATCTTTACTATGCCCTTGATTAGGAGCTGAAAAACCTCTGTCAAATATGTAAGAGTAGAGGAGTTATCTAAAGTAGCGGTTATTTAAATCGTCCCACTTATCTTCGTTCACGTCAAAGACTGTTTTTGAATCCCCTTTTGATAAATTTTCTCGAGGTTCAAATCGATCCATATGTTTCTTGAGGTATCGAGGTTTTCAAAAGGAATGTGATGTATGTGATTTTTTTGAAGTATTTGAAGAGAGAGAGAAGGTCGGTTTGCCCACTTTCTGTACAGATGCGTAGTAAATACTCCTCTACGTTCATACTGAAACTCCTTTCTATTCTCTCTCTATTTTCATGCAGTCGAATGGATAACGCAACTGATCTACCTCGGCATTCATGAAGATGGCTTGTATGGGAATATTAAAGAGAAAAGGGGTGTGAGGATGTGAACAAGTGGATTTGTTTTATGATGTTGATCGTACTTTTTCCAAGTCACGTGTATGCGGAGAATAATCGCGAGTTGGCCATTGTTATTGATGATTTTGGAAATGACATGGGTGGGACAGATGAAATGCTTCGATTACCTGTTACGCTAACGGTAGCCATTATGCCGTTTCTTGAAACGACTGAAAGAGACGCGGAGGAAGCGCATCGTTATGGACATGAAGTGATCGTTCATGTTCCGATGGAACCGGTAAAAGGGAAGAGAAGCTGGCTAGGTCCAGGGGCAATTACAACTGATCTTTCTAATAAAGAAATTCGAAAGCGAGTAAACGAAGCGATTGAGGCTGTTCCTCATGCGGTAGGAATGAATCACCATATGGGTTCAAAAGCGACAGCTGATGAACGAGTGATGAGGATAGTTCTTGAAGTGTGTCGAGAAAAGGGTCTCTATTATTTAGATAGCAAGACAACAGGCAAAAGTGTCATTCCTGAACTAGCAGAAGAAATAGGGGTACCTTACCTAGAGAATGAGCTGTTTTTTGATGATGTCTATACGATTCAACATATGAGCAGACAAGCTCAAGAGTTGGCGGAAAAACTGAAAGATGATGAGGCTCATATCGCAATTGGACATGTAGGAATCGCGGGGGAAAAGATGGTAGCTGTTTTAAATGAATTTATTCCAATGTACAAAAATGAAGCAACAATTGTACCTCTTTCACAGATGATTCCAGGTTTTGAAATGATTGATGAAAGCATGCCTTAAATAGATCTTCCTCCTTTCAGGAATAAGTGTTAACATTATTTTTGTTAAGGTTAACATTTTAAGGGGGGAGAAAATGGAGAAATCAAATTTTCGAATGATAATTTTATGTGGATTCTTTATTGGGATCACAGCTATTCTTGCACAAATGGAAATTCCTTTACCACTTGTTCCTATTAGTGGACAGACTTTAGCTGTCGGTTTAACGGCCACAATTCTTGGTAGTAAATACGGCGCCATTACGATGACAGGCTATACAATATTAGGGAGTATTGGTCTTCCGGTGTTTGCACAGGCAAAAGGTGGATTAGGAGTCTTATTAGGACCAACTGGTGGATATATTTTTGCATTCATTATTGCGGCATATGTTACTGGCCTTATCCTAGAGAAAACATCGTATACTTTGATGCATGCGATGTTGGCGAACACAGTGTCTATGATTATCATCCTTTTAATCGGTACGATTCAATTGAAATTTGTTGTAGATCTAAACTGGCATGAAGCGATGGTCGCGGGGGTTTATCCTTTCTTATTCGTTGGTTTAATCAAAGCATTTCTTGCAAGTTGGTTAGGTATTACTGTTCGCAAACGTCTGATTCAAGCAAGGCTCTTACAAAGTCCCGTGGGAACGATTCAAGCGTAAAGTGATCCATTGGCCCTATCTGACACGTTAGCTAAGAAACAATACAACAAGTGAGGTGTCCATTGTGAAGAACAGAATGGAATGGGGCTTTCTGGGTGGTCGAGTAATACTCGGTTTCATTATGCTAGCTCATGGAATACAGAAATTAGGTGGAATAGGAAATACCATTGCGATGTTTGAAAAAATTGGTCAACCTGCTTGGTTAGCTTATGCTACAGCCATTATTGAAGCAGTTGGTGGAGCGTTTCTTATTGCGGGGATTTTCGTTGTCCCATCTGCGATCCTCCTAGGATTAACCATGATTGGTGCTATTGTTCTTGCAAAGCTTCCTATGGGGCTAATAGGAGGCTACGAATTTCCACTTTCCCTTTTTGGATTATCACTTATATTAGCATTTACAGGTAGTAGGAAGCTGGCATTATCTGAAGTTATTTCAAGTGAAAAATAAAAAGATGAAACAGAACGATCTTTGAAGAGATGATTTTTCAACAAATATTGTATAGCAATATAGCTCTAAATAAAGTTAAATAAACGTTTGTTTAAAATGAATAATATGAAGAAGCGCCTTTCTATAGAGAGGCGCTTCTGTTTGTGTCATATCCAGATAAAATTCAGAATATATCTCGGTTAGCGATGCTCTTATGGAATATCATGTCCCACAGAACTTGTTAGAATTTCAAACCACTGATCACGTGATAAGGAGTAAGAAAGAGCTTCAACAGCACTATCAATTCGCTCGCGCTTTCCTGATCCAACGATTGGCATAATGTTTGCCGGATGGTTAAGTAGCCATGCATAAAGCACTTGATCGATCCCTTCAGCACCGATCTCAGAGGCAATCTTTTCTATCGTCTTACGGAGACGAACTGCTTTATCGTCTTGCGATGTGAACACATCTCCTCCTGCCAGTGGAGACCATGCCATTGGTTTCATTCGCTTTTCCTGACAAAAATTTAACGTGCCATCTTCGAAGTTCTCAAGATGATAGGCTGAAAGTTCCAGCTGATTTGTAATTAATGGTTGATCCACATAAGATTGTAGCATGTTAAGTTGATGATGTTTGAAATTAGAGACTCCAAAATGACGAACCTTTCCGGCTTGTTTTAATTCAGAAAAAGCTTCGGCCACTTGTTCTGGATCCATAAAGGGATCAGGTCGATGAATTAACAGGACATCGATATGCTCAATCCCAAGTGCTGTAAGGGACTGTTCAGCAGAAGCGATGATGTGATCTTTACTTGTATTATAATGATGAGATTGGTGGGAGGGACGATTGGGAGACTCGATTACAATCCCGCATTTTGTGACAATCTCCATTTGATCACGTAGAGATGGTTTGAGTGATAATGCTTTCCCGAAAAGTTCTTCACACTCATAACTTCCATAAAGGTCAGCATGATCGAACGTTGAAATGCCACGATCGAGATTATGCTCTATTAAAGAAAGTGTTTCTTCGCTCGTTTGATTCCAGTCTGCAAGTCGCCAAAGACCATGAACGAGACGAGAGAATGATAAATCTTCTGTTAAGTGAATACGCTGCATCATTGAACCTCCAAAATGGTTTTATATGTACTTTTCTTATCTTAATGTAGTGAAATCGTTTGCGCAACTTGTTGAACCTTTATTAGTTGTCAAATGTGCTCATCCTTAATGATAATGCTTCTCATTATCATTAAGGCGTGCTATAATGAAAAAAATAGTCAACGAAGAGGTGGGTAAAATGGTTGAAACGTTACAAATCTCCATGTTTTTCTTAATACTGGTCTTTTCCTTTACAGCATTTGCACTTGTTCTTAGAGCAGAGGCTTTAAGAAGTGGTTATGTACGTGAAAAGAAAACGAGTGCTTTTGAATCAACACCACCAATTTCATTTAAGAAAAGTTATTGACTTTCTAATTGATAAAGATTATCATTATCAGTATAGAAGAAAAGAGACATGGTGTTCCCCGACACAAATTGTCCTATATAGCTCAAACAAAGCCAAAGAAGTTCCCCCTTCTCCAATTGTTTGAATATTGTAGCTGCCAACGCCGGCAGCTATTTTTATTTTTCTCATTTAATAAATATACATAAATGCTCTTATACCAGTGATTTAGAAAGGGTTTTATCCATATATTCTCATTTACAAAATTTAATAACGTGCTAAACTAATTTTTGGAAGTACACATATAATGGGGGTTATACCAATGAAGAAGGTCTTTTTTGTTTTGAGTTTATCAATGCTTCTCGTCGTAGCAGCTTGCGGTTCAAATACAAATAGTGCTAATGAAACTAGCGGAGATGCAGAGCAGATGGACACGAAGAGTGTCCTACTTGATTTTCAATCTGAAATTGTTAGCGTTTTGAAAGAAAATAATGAAGACATTGCAGCATATGAGTCAGCTAAGTTTGCTGTAAGTGACAGTGCAACACCAGAAGAGGAAAAGCCTTCAACCGAAGAACTTAAAGAGCTGAAAGGCAATGCTGTAGAAGCAAGCAAAGCCACTGTTGAGGGTATTGAAAGCCTGAAAGTTCCATCTGAATTGAACGACTCGAAAGAAGAAATTGAAAGCGCGCTTGATGAACTAACGGAAGCCTATGAAATTCGCGCTGAGCAAGCTGCTATTGATGATCCTTCAGTACAGGAGAAGGCATTAGAGCATTTTACGATGTTTGAAGATCAAATGGGCAAAGTCTTTGAAGATGATGATTTAATTAAGCCAAGCTTTGCGAAAGAACTAGAATAGAGAGATTTAACCCTGCATATTAAATGCAGGGTTTTTTACATAGTAGTTTTTTGTATGACGTATACGATTTCACGTATGATAAGCTAGGGTAGGTAACGATCTTAATAATCAAGAGACCTGTGTTCTAATTGAATGAAAAAGTGAACAGGTTAATTTAAAAAAGGAAGTGTCACTATGAACGAACGTTTATCGAAATTTACTAATTACCTTATTGAGCAGAATCAAGATTTTGCCTACATCCATTCTCCTTCTAATGTCTATTATTTGACTAACTTTCATTGTGAGCCTCATGAAAGGTTGCTTGGACTTTTTGTGGTGCCGAATCAGGAACCTTTCCTCGTCTGTCCTGGAATGGAAGTTTCACAGGCTAGAGATGCAGGGTGGAAATATGACATTATCGGCTATAGTGATTCAGAACAACCATTTGACTTCATTTATGAAGCACTGAAACAACGTGGCGTCCATAAACCAACTAGAGCTTCGATTGAAAAAGGTATGCTTGTTTATGAGCGTGCTGAAGAATTGCAAGCACGTTATCCTGAGCTGAGCTATCACTCAGCAGAGCTTGGACTGAATCAATTGCGTCTAATTAAGGATGAGAAAGAAATTGAAGTATTACGTGAAGCAGCAGCACTTGCTGATTTTGGTGTAGAAACTGGTGTTAAGGCTTTACGCGAAGGTGTTACTGAGATGGAAGTCCTTGCTACAATTGAATTTGAATTGAAGAAAAAAGGAATTCGTGAGATGTCATTTTCAACAATGGTCTTGTTTGGTGAGAAATCTGGACAACCACACGGTAACCCTGGAGAGCGGCAATTAAGAAAAGGAGATCTCGTCTTATTTGATCTCGGCGTTGTACTAAACGGATATTGCTCTGATATTACTAGAACAGTGGCTTTTGGTGAGGTTAACGATAAGCAAAAAGAAATTTATGAGACAGTACTAAGTGCACAAACGGAATCACTTAATATCTCAAAACCTGGGACACGACTAGGTGATATTGACCTTGCAGCAAGAAACGTTATTTCTAATGCAGGCTATGGCGAACACTTTCCACATCGTATTGGACATGGTATTGGAATTGAAGTACATGAGTATCCTTCCATGAGCGAGAAGAATGACGACTTGCTTCAAGTAGGTATGACATATACGATTGAGCCGGGTATCTATCTATCAGATGTTGGCGGCGTGCGTATAGAAGATGATGTTCTTGTAACAGAGACTGGTTATGAGACGTTAACAAAGTACCCGAAGGATCTACAAATTATTAAGTGAGATAAAGTCGGCTCTTCAAAGAGCCGGCTTTAAAAAGAGTTAGGTGGATTGTCATCATTCTGTTTATTTCATGTCATCAATAGTAGTGTATAATAATAATATATTTTGGCTTGAAAGAAGAGAGGTACAGCTGTGAATACTGAGAAAAAAAGTGAGTATCTTTTATTTGGAGCGTGGGCTGCTTCAGTTCTTGCCCTTGCTGGAAGTTTGTATTTTTCTGAAGTTCTTAAATACGAACCTTGTGAACTATGTTGGTATCAAAGAATTCTCATGTATCCTCTAGTTATGATTATAGGTATCGCTGTGGTTCGCAAAGACACATCCCAACGATTTTATGTTCTCCCATTGTCGATCATTGGTACATGCGTTTCGCTGTATCATTATTTGCTACAAAAAACATCTTTTCTAGCAGAAGCGGCACCATCATGTGGTAGGGTTCCTTGTACAGGTGAATATATTAATTACCTTGGATTTATTACGATACCGTTTCTAGCACTTATTGCATTTCTAACCATTACGATTCTAATGGTTGCCTTACATAAGCAAACAAAGAGGGAGGAAAACATGTGAAGAAAGCTATTATCTTTCTTGGTATTGTCATCGTAATATTCGGAGCACTCGCCTTCGTTACAAACTATAGTAATAGTGAGAAGACAGAAGGGAATCCATACGGGAAGAGCTCTTTAAATCCGGCTACAATAGAGCAACTTGACGATCCATTATATCAAAATCAAATTTTACCTGATGAGCTTGATGAAGCCCTGTCTAATGAAGAAGATGCCTACGTTTATTTCTATAGTCCAACATGTATCCATTGTAAAAATACGTCCCCAGTCCTTGTACCACTTGCCGAAGACATGGGAATTGACTTGAAAAAATACAATGTTCTTGAGTTTGAACAAGGTTGGAATGATTACAGAATTGAATCAACACCAACTCTTGTACGATTTAAAGATGGTAAAGAAGTTGATCGTATTGTAGGTACGCAAACAGAAGACACTTTTAAACAGTGGATTGAAAAGAATGATTAACATACTAAAGCACCCTGTGAGGGTGCTTTTTGTATACAATAAAACATTGGAATGTTTACACGTCATTCAACCGGGAACTAGAGATGTGAGGATAAAACGAAAGGTGGAGAATCATGAGTCATATTAATGGAAAAGTAGTTATTATTACTGGAGCAAGCAGTGGAATCGGCGAAGCAACGGCGAAGAAACTTGCAGGAGACGGCGCAAAAGTTGTTCTTGCAGCTCGACGTGAGGACCGCCTTGAAGAATTAAAGAACGATATTACGAACAATGGCGGAGAAGCAATTATTCAAACAACAGACGTAACTTCAAGGGAACAAATGCAGGCTCTTGCCGATAAAACGATTGAGCATTATGGACAGATTGACGTCATGATCAATAACGCAGGATTGATGCCACTATCATTCATGAATAAGCTTAAGATTGATGAGTGGGATAAGATGGTTGATGTGAATATAAAAGGTGTCCTCTACGGTATTGCCGGAGTTCTTCCACATATGGAAGAAAGAAAATCTGGACATATTATTAATGTATCTTCTGTTGCAGGTCATGAAATTATGCCAGCTGGTGCAGTGTATTGTGGTACGAAATTTGCTGTACGAGCGATTACAGAAGGACTGCGTAAGGAAATGTCTCCTTCAACTAATATTCGTGCAACGATCATATCACCAGGGGCTGTTGCAACCGAGTTAACGAACACAATTACAGATGAAGATGTTCAAGAAAAGTTGAACAATCGCGGACCAAATGGTCTTGATCCTCTAGACCCAGAGGCGATTGCTGATGCCGTTTATTATGCTGTTGGTCAACCTGACAGTGTATCGATCAATGAAGTACTAGTGCGTCCAACATCCCAAGGATAATGAAAAAACCGTTCTCCAATTAGGAGAACGGTTTTTAACTTTCTAGATTAAGGTTCTAGAGCAACATTGTGGCGACCATCTTGGCCAATTGCGCACAGAGAACCGCTGCGTAGCTACCGACAACGTTACCTACAATTCCCATCAAAAGTCCAACAGGAGCAAGTGAAGGTTGGAAAACAGAGGCAACGATTGGTGCCGAGCTTGTCCCACCAATATTTCCTTGTGAACCTACGGCTACAAAGAAAAGAGGGGCACGTAATAAGCGCGCTGCGATGAAAATAACAAGAATATGAATACTGAGCCACACAATGCCCATTAGGACATATTGTGGTGAATCCACTACATAAGTAAGATCCGCTCTTGCCCCTATTGTTGCAAGCAAAAGATAAATGGCTGTATAGCCGACTTTACTAGCGCCATAACCCTCTAGCTTTTTAATAGGAGTGAATGAGAACAAAATACCGATGGCAGAAATAATCATGACTGTCCATGTTGTTGTAGAAAGCACAGCTGATTGTGGAAGATTCTCGGAAATTTTCAATACAATATAAGAGACACCAAAGCCAAGTCCAAGTAATCCTAATAGCTGTGGTACTTGAATCGGGCGTTCATTCTTACGTTGAATATCATTCATTTCTTTATTCACACTTTGAATAACGGAATCGTCCGCTTTGTTCCATTTGTTAAACTTGTGCTGGAATCCTGCAAGGAAAATCATAATCCCCATCCAGCTATAGCCCACAACAGTGTCAACGACAATAATTGGGGAAAGAATTTCTTTCGGTGTGCCCACTGCTTCAATCATTGCAGCCATATTCGCTGAGCCGCCAATCCAACTTCCTGCGAGAGCAGCAACTCCTGTCCATGCGTCTGCAGGTAGCCAAGGTTGGAAGATGGCTAGCGCAATCGGCCCACCGATAATAACACCGATTGTTCCTGCTAGGAACATTAATAAGGCTTTTGGTCCTAATCTTAACGTAGCTGGGACGTTAGCTGATAATAATAACAGCAGGAGCCCAACTGGAAGAATATACGTAGAAACGAAGCCATATAAAGTCGACTCTTGCGGAATAATCGCAAATGTCGTTGATAGCATTGGGATAAAGTATGTCCAAATTAACGGTGGGGCATAATGAAATATCTTCTGCAGAACGTTGTTTTTTGATTCGCCAAGCATGAAGATTGCTCCAACTACAACCGTTAGATAGACAAATACAGCCATCGGATCCTCAATTAATGGATTAGCCTTTGACCAGGCTAGTGCAAATGTCATTATTGT
The DNA here is from genome assembly GCF_015234585.1 of Pseudalkalibacillus hwajinpoensis. NCBI lineage: Bacteria > Bacillati > Bacillota > Bacilli > Caryophanales > Guptibacillaceae > Guptibacillus > Guptibacillus hwajinpoensis. The sequence goes on along the minus strand of NZ_JADFCM010000010.1, from coordinate 74,804 downwards.
TCACTCCTTGATGTTAGACTATAGTCGCAAATAGACATTATATCATCTAAGTGACTTTCTTCGCTTTTAAAACTAATTAAAGAAAAATTGCAAGCATTAGAAAAATTCATAGCTTGTATTAATGAAGCATACATATTGTGTAGAGCGAGGATAAAGGAGTGAATTTCCATCGGTCTATTAAATGAATTTCGTCATTTCGCTATTAGAGGTAACGCGGCTGATATGGGAATTGGAATTGTACTAGGCGCAGCGTTTAGTAATTTTATCGATTCGCTTGTTTCAGATATAATACTTCCACCTGTAGGTCTACTATTAGCGAGAATTAATTTTTCCGATCTTTTTATTAGTTTAAATGGGCATTATTATCCGTCTCTCTCTGATGCAAAAGAAGCCGGGGCGGCGACAATCAATTATGGAGTCTTCCTTACAACGTCCATTCGCTTTTTAATCATTTTCTTTTCAGTGTTTCTTGTCGTTCGTCAGTTGAATAGATGGCGAAAACCAGGACAAGATCCTATTAATTCTATGACTAGAAAAGAATGCCCGTTTTGCTGTACGCCGATACCTTCGAAAGCAGTGATTTGTCCGAATTGCTCTACATCTCTTCGTGAAGAACTAGAACCGCCTTCACTAAAGGTTCATGTTCGGAAAAGTTCAAGAACATCATTTAAGTAATAGGGATGATATATAAGGACTACAAGCGATTAACTTTTTCTTCTGATGGGAATATAAAGTGGTAACGACAGAAGGAAAGGTGAGGGGACAAACATGATTGGTTGTTTGCTCATACATGGATTTACAGGGTCACCATTTGAGGTTGAACCTCTGGCAAATTATTTTAGAAGTCAAACGGATTGGGTTGTAGTATCACCGACGCTTCCAGGACACGGGGAAAAGGATTCACTTAGAGGGATTACCTTTCAACAATGGATCGATACAGCAGAGGAGCATTTAAAGCAGTTGTTAGAACGTTGCGATACGATTTATCTCATTGGATTTTCAATGGGGGGCGTTCTCGCTGGCTATTTAGCAACGAAGTATAAAGTTGATAAACTAGTGTTATTAAGTGCAGCTATACAATATATTCATCCTTTGCAGATGGTGAAGGATATAAGAGAAATGATGACCGATCTCTACAGAGGAAAGCTTCTTCAAAATGAATTGTTTATTCGCTATAGCAAAAAGGTAAAGACAACGCCACTCCTTGCTTCATTAGAATTTCGAAAGCTTGTCCAACACCTCAAGCCATCCTTCGAACATGTCTCTATTCCAACGATCATTTTACAGGGAAAGCTTGATGGAATGGTACCTTATAAAACCGCTGATACGATTTATCAGTTGATTCGTTCGGATGAGAAACAGGTTAGATTGATGGAGAATTCAAAGCATTTGATCTGCCACGGAGAGGATCGGGATGATGTTATTCATACGGTGTACCGTTTCCTTATAAACTAGCGGGATGATTGATTATAAAACAAAGAGCTTGCTTTTAACTATAAAGAACAGCTTCATACTTGCTAGCTCCTTCTTAGGGTCTCGGTGAAAAGGAGAAAAAGAGATGCGAAATCCACTACTTACTCCAATAATGATTGAAAAATACGCTAAACGACTTGTTGTCCGATTGAAACAACCATCGTTATCTGGGATTGTTTTGACAGGAAGCTTTGCTAGAGGGGAAGCTGGTCCATATTCCGATCTGGATATCTGGTGTTTTTATAAGGAACTCCCAAGTAAGTCTCCATGTCTCCCTGAACTAACGGGTATTTCACTTGATCTAAGAGAAGTGAGTCTACAGGAATTTAGCGAAATGGCTGATGGGTCAAGAGAGTATGTGGCTCCTTGTTTTGAGCAATTAAACGTATATGGAGACACACCTTTTGTTCTTCCTTCAAGAAATAAAATCAAGCGTGGTCTTGTGAGCCTGCTACAGTCTATTGATACTCGCTTGCAACAATGTATGCCACCAATCAACCACTACGAATTATTAAATGACATCATGTACGCCCTTCGCATCGAACAGTTTTTCAAGACTTCACAATACCCCCTTACCCTATCTGAACTATACGCTATACAATTTGAAGAGAGCGATCGCTTCCTAGTAGAGTGTTACTCTTCATTCTTATTTGGAGAGCGACACAAAAGTGAGGATGAAATTCATAGCAAGATTCATCTATTTATGGAGAAGAGATTGGAATAGGAAGGGTTTTGAAATTATCTCGAGAAACAAATATAGAGGTATTGAAAGAAAATGATTCTATACTTAGATGAAAAGGCCGGGTGGATGAAGTGGCGACGTTTGATGATTTTATGAAACTTGATATTCGTGTTGGGGAAATTATTGAAGTGAATGATTTTAAAAAGGCTAGAAAACCAGCTTATCAATTAAAGGTAGATCTGGGGGAGGAAATTGGTATAAAGAAGTCCAGTGCACAAATTAAGGATCTGTATAACCAGGATGATTTAATCGGTAAACAGGTGATGGCGGTGGTGAATTTCCCCCCAAGGCAAATTGCAGATTATATGTCTGAAGTGCTTGTATTAGGCGTATACGGAGATGAAGGAGTCGTGCTAATACAGCCTGATCAAAAAGTGAAAAAAGGCGATAAATTAGGATGAAGAGTGCATAGAAGCATTCTTTTTTTCTTGTCTATTTACTTCTTTGTCCTATATAATGGTTTAATATCTAAAAAATGTAAAAATGAGGTGAGGGAGTGAAGCAAGAAGAAGCGGTTCGAGTGATATCTAACAGTCTGGAGCAAGATCCTCTCGTAAAAGCGATTTTCCTTAAAGGATCTATGGGGCGAAACGAACATGATGAAAATTCGGATGTTGATCTTTATTGTCTTGTAGAAGAGAACGATGTGGGGTTGTTTCTTAAGAACCGAAAGCATCATTTAGAAGCATATGCTAATCTTCTCTTTTATGATGAAATTTTCATTATTGCTCCACAGATCATCGCTGTGTTCGATAATATGCTCCATCTTGATTTATTTACGGTGACAGCGGACTCGTTGATAGAGAAAGATTATTGCAAAGTGATTTATGATCCTGACAATCGGTTGAGTCATTTTAATGAGCAGTTAACCTTATCGAGGCAGGAGTTTATCAATCATGTGGATGATACAGCTTTTTTCTTATTTCAATACGAGAAGTCGAGAAGAAGAGGAAACGATATTTGGTCTGTTCATATGTTAAATCAAGTCATGCTTCATTATTCAAGAGTGATATTGCACCGTTATCATCCGGATCGAGCTCAGCTTGGTTTAAAAGCATTGAATGGAACACTTGGGGAGAAAGAGGTTGAGAAGTCGAAAGGAATTTTTCAGTTTATGACGATTGAAGAGCATGAGAAATCTGCTAACCTTATTCGAAACTGGTTGAAGGAAGAGGAAGATTGGATCATAGAGCAGTTAGAAGGTACGGTTTATAGTGTGCCTTTTCTTAAACGAATGATTTGGAATTGATATACAACGAAAAGAAGAGGCGCCCTTTGGCGTCTCTTCTTTTCGTTTTGTGATCTAGCTAGTTAATCGATATGGTTTCGGGTTCGAACGCGATTTTAGCACCTTCATAAATGGCGCGTTTCGCATCTAGCTCACCAGCAAGAAGAGCGCCACCGATAATGGCGATTTCAACACCTTTTTGTGAAAGCAATTCGTATTCACGGGGTATATTCGATTCTTGCCCAGCTGCGAGAATGATGGTGTCGGCTTTGAGAAATTCTTTCTCGTCTGTCTCTGCATTTATGATCGTAAGACCATCCTTTGTCATTTCTTCATATGAGAGATTCGTTCGAAACTTCACACCATTTTTCTTTAAATCCTGCAACATCGCCCACTTAGTTGTTTTGCCAAGGCCTTCACCCATTTTTCCATTACGTCTTAGAAGGAGAATGTTATTGATTCCTTTTTCGATTAAGAAATGAGACACATCACATCCGATGCCGCCGGCTCCAATGATAATTACCTTTTTGCCCACAGCTACATTACCAGAAAGAACGTCTGGATAAGGAATGGCATGTTCTATACCAGGAATAACTGGTTGCCTTGGTGTCACACCAGTTGCTACTACAACGAGATCTGGTGAGTGATTTAAAAGCTCTTGTTCTGTTGGTTTATGATTTAAATAAATATCAACACCTAATCGGTTTAGTTCCGTTGTGTAGTAGCGAATGGTTTCATCAAATTCTTTCTTGATTGGAATTTTTCTAGCAAGATTAAATTGGCCACCAATCGCAGAGCTCGCTTCATAAAGTGTCACGTTATGACCTAATTCAGCATGAGCTCTTGCAGCTTCCATGCCAGCGACGCCTCCACCGAGCACTACAACTGTTTTTATATTTTCAGCTTTCTTAATGGTCCACTTGTGCTCTCTGCCAGCCCTGGGGTTAACAAGACAAGAGACGGCTTTGCCTTCGAAGGCATGATCAAGACATGCCTGGTTACAAGCGATGCATGTGTTGATCTGATCAAGTGCTTGTTCCTTCGCCTTCACTAATAGATGTGGATCGGCAAGGAAAGGTCTAGCCATTGAGACCATATCGAGTTTTTGAAGTAACTCTTCTGCTAGAACCGGGTCATTAATTCGATTACTTCCAATCACCGGGATAGTCACCGCTTCTTTAATTTGTAGAGCGGGTTCGATAAAACCAGCACGAGGCACCATCATTGAAATCGTTGGGACTGTTGATTCGTGCCAACCAATTCCAATGTTTAGAATATCAGCGCCATGAGCCTCTAATTTTGTAGCTAGTTGAACGGTTTCTTCTGGTGTTGAGGAGTCGGGTACTAAATCGAGTCCAGACATACGAAAAATCACCGGATAATCCTCTCCGACTGCTTTTCGAACTGCTTTAAGGACTTCGATTGCAAAACGAGTGCGATTCTCAAAGTTTCCGCCCCATTTATCTGCTCGCTTATTTGTTCTTGGTGATAGGAATTGATTGATTAAATATCCTTCAGAGCCCATGATTTCTACTGCGTCAAATCCAACCTCTTTCGCTTTCCTGGCGGCTTCTGCATAGGATTCAAGTAAATTAATAATATCAAGTTCATTTAGTTCCTGGGGAGTTTCTCTGTGAATGGGCGATTTGATAGGAGATGGAGCGACAGACGGAATGCCGTTCATCTCAGAGTAAGCATATCGTCCAGCATGAAAAAGCTGTGCCGCAATACGCCCATTTGCTGTATGCACGCTGCTTGTTAATCGTTTCATGACTCGAAGATCATCGTCTCGATAGAATCCTAGAAAATGGTGTCCACCATCGCCTTCAGGTGAAACAGAAATCCCTCCTGTAACAATGAGACCTGGACCGTTCTCTCCTGACCGTTCAGTATAAAACGAAATGAGAGCATCCTCTTGATCTTTATTTCCTTCCATTCCAAGGTGCATGGATCCCATCATTACTCTGTTCGGCAGAGTTAATCTCCTTAATTGAATTGGTTTAAATAATTTTTCCCATTTCATAACTGCTCACCACACTTCTTTGTTTTGAACACATTTCGATGAATGGTCATTCATTTCCTGTAAAGAAAGCGTTTTTTTATTTTAAATTTTTATTTTATTCAAGGCTATGGTAATGAATGTTATTGATTTTTGGCTCATTTGAGTAATGAACAATATGAGCAAACATAGATTTATCCAAAAAAAAAAGAGCGCAAAATGCGCTCCCTAAATGGTTATTAATTTTTCTTGAATGCGACAAGAAGGCCACCTTCGCCAGCATAAGTGCCAATAAGCGGCCCCATCGTCGAAAGAATCACGTTTTTGAATTTATAGCGTTCTTGAATTTGCTCGATTAATGCCTTTGCTTTATCCTCACAATTACTATGAGCTACAGCAATGACCTTATCCTCAAAATTATGCCCATACTCGCCAATTTTTTGAATGAATTGGCGTACTGCTCGCTTGTTTCCGCGGATTTTATCAAGGACCTCAAGTGAACCGTCGTCATCACTTGCCTTCATAAGTAATTTAATATTCAAGGCTGAAGCAATCGTTCCTCTTACACGATCGAGGCGTCCCCCCTTGATAACGTTCTCAAGGGTGTCTAATAAAAACATTGTTAGCGTATCTTCTGTGTATTCATATGCTTGTTCAACGATGGATTCAAAGGTTTCGCCGTCACGTGCCATTTCTGCAACGTGATAAACAATGATCCCAAGACCTGATGAGGCTGTTTTTGAATTGATGACTTCGATTTTCCTGTCAGGATGTTCCTCATGAAACATTTTCTTTGCAAGTACAGCGTTGTCATAAGTAGTGCTTAATGCTCCGGACAGCGCTATGACAAGAATATCGTCCTCAGGACTTGCTTCTTCAAATTTTGTAAGAAAGTCCTGTGGTGCTGGGGCAGAGGACTTAGGAAGCTCTTTAGATTTTTTAAGTTTTTGGTAGAACGTTTGCGTATCAAGATCTACTCCAGCTTTGTATTCTTCTTCACCAAAGAGAAGGTTGAGTGGAACGACCGTTACGTTCAATTCATTTAGCAGTTCTTCAGGGAAGTCGACGCTGCTGTCAGTAATGATTCGAGTTGCCATACAATTACCCCTTTTTTGTTATTACCCGCATCCAGGTATTATGTCTATTGTACCACGCTTCAACGCCTAATCGAACGTAAGTTGTGGCTAATGAATTAAGAATGGAATGGAGAGCCTAATAGAAAGATGTTTGGAGGTGAGAATGGAATGACGATTATTCGGCTAGGGTATGTCGCAATGAGTACAGAACTGAATAACGGTTCTCCGTCTCAGACGATGACATATGCTCAATTTCAAAAAATCCAAGATAAAGAAGCGGCTATTCGGAAGCTTGAGCGGATTGCAATTTCAAATCTTGAGAACTGCCTACGTCTTCTTAAGCACAACAAAGGGAACGAGATTCATTTTTTTCGCTTTAGCTCAAGGCTAATCCCGCTTGCCAATCATGAAGCCCTTGAAGGGTGGGATTATCTTTCTCCACTAAAGAAACCGTTGAAACAGTTAGGTGATTTTGCAATTAGAGAAAAAATGAGGGTGGACTTTCACCCGGATCATTTCGTCTTACTTAATTCACCTAAGAAAGAAATTTTACAAGCATCGATTCAAATGCTTTCTTTGCACGTACGTCTTCTTGAAGAAATGGGACTTCCTTCAACACATCGGTGTGTCCTTCATGTAGGAGGAGCCTATGATGATAAGGAGAAGTCACTTGAACGGTTTATCCATAATTGGATGTATACCCCGCAGAAAATACAGCAAACCATTATTTTAGAGAATGATGATACAACGTATACGCTCCTAGATACTCTTTATTTATGTGAGAAGTTAAACGTGCCGCTCGTTTTTGATTATCATCATCATGTGGCGTGTCATGAAACAAAAGATTGGGCGAAAGAATGGGGGAGAGTGGTTAATACTTGGAGAGACTCTTCACTACCTGTTAAGATGCATATTTCTTCTCCTAAGAGTGAAAAGGAATTTCGAAGTCATGCTGATTATGTAGATGTTGATTGGTTCTTTTCTTTTCTGAATGAAGTCAAAGGAAGCACAGACCAAATTGATTGTATGATTGAAGCCAAACAAAAAGATGCAGCGCTCTTTCAACTGATGGATGTAATTAGACAAAGAAGTGATGTTGAACTCATTGATCAATCTACGTTCAAACTAAAGTAAAACCGGGCGCGCATGGCCCGGTTTTACTCTGTGATTTTTTTGCTTTTTTGTTTAGTGGAAGGCTTTGTTTGGTTGGCATGTTCAACAGATTGAGACAGCTCTTTTTTCATGCCGCGTTTTTTTTCCTGAGGCAAACGTCATCCCTCCTTTATTAGATGTTAGCTTGCCCATTCTCAGATGTTTTATTAATGAGAGTGAAAGGCCGTCTTGTTTTTTGAGGGAATGAAGTTCAATAAGAAATGAGGAGCTTTTCATTGAAAAGTAGCACGGGGCGAAAAGTAGCAAAAGTTAGTTTTGTATATAGGAAAGCACGCTCCTGTAACAAGCTGTTTTATATGCGTTATGTTGCGTATGGTCACCCGTCATCATCCATTGAATCATATAACCGTCTATCATTGCCCTAATTGTTCTCCCTGCCTCTTCGTTATCAATCGTGCGAAAGGCGCCCTCTTTCTTCCCTTGCTCGAGGATCACTTTAGAGATGGATGAACAATTTTGATAAAAGCGTTCATTTATTTCTCTGTACCGTTTGTTTCTGGTTGCCTGCGCAAGAAAATCTAAATATACACGGTAGAATTTCTCATTTTCTTTAGGACCTACAAACACTGTATTTAAATATGCAAGAAGCATGTTTGTTGAAGTCGTTTCCTTTTCAACAGCCAGTTTCTCTTTTTCATATATGCGATCGGTAATTTGAGCGAGCAGATGAGCAAGTACGTCCTCTTTGTTCTGGAAATAATAATTTGGGACGCCTTTACTTACGTCTGCATAATCAGCTATGTCTTGAAGTGTAACCGCCTCATACCCTTTATCAGAGACGGCTTGATAGGCTGCTTTAATAATCTGTTGCCGCTTTAACTCAGCTTTACGTTTCATCTCATTCCTCTCCTTACAGTGATCATTATACACAAACCATATGTGTGATTAAAGAATTCAGATTAATTGACCGGTCAGAATAATTTCTGTTAAGATGAGTCCGAAAGAAAGTTGAAGGAGGGATCCTAGATGGATCAATTTAAAGCTTTAGTTGTTGATAAGATTGATGAGGATACAAAAGTATCAATAAAGAATTTAACGAAAGACGATCTTCCTGAAGGAGATGTGTTAGTTAAAGTTCATTATTCTAGCGTGAACTATAAAGATGGGTTAGCTACTCATCCAAAGGGAAATATTGTTAAGAAATACCCGCACATCCCTGGTATAGATCTTGCAGGTGTAGTTGCGGAATCGGATCATCCAGATTGGAAGGAAGGAGATCGGGTCATTGTTACTAGCTACGAGTTAGGCGTGTCACACTACGGCGGGTTTAGCGAGTATGCTAGGGTGAAATCAGATTGGATCGTCCCACTACCTGACGGACTGTCTTTTAAAGAAGCAATGGTATACGGAACAGCAGGATTTACGGCAGCTCTTTCCGTGTATCAACTCGAACAAGCGGGTGTGACGCCTGAAAAAGGACCAGTTCTTGTGACAGGTGCAACGGGTGGCGTAGGAAGTATGGCTGTAGCTATTCTAGCTAAAAAAGGGTATGAAGTGGCAGCAAGTACGGGGAAAGAATCAGAATATGATTACCTGAAGCAACTTGGTGCGACACATACAATCGGTCGAGAAGAAGTAGCCCCTGAAGGATTTAAGCCGATTGGCAAACAGAAGTGGGCAGGCGCAGTCGATCCCGTTGGAGGAGAAACGCTTGCTGCTGTTTTAAGTAATACAATGTACGGAGGCGCTGTTGCCGTAAGTGGTCTTACTGCAGGCGCTAAAGTTCCTACAACTGTTTTTCCGTTTATTTTAAGAGGAGTTAATTTACTCGGGATTGACTCTGTCTATTGTCCAATGGAAAAGCGGAAGGAAATTTGGAAGAAAGCCGCTGACGAATATAAACCGTCTGAGCACCTTGAATCGATTCAAAATGAAGTGACACTTGATGAACTACCTGATGTGTTGAGTTCAATTCTAAATGGAAAAGTACGTGGAAGAACAATCGTAGCATTCTAAATAAGAGGGCGATGTTAGGTGGTATCTTCGCCTTTCAACTAACAAGAAAGAAGGGAGAGCATTGCTCTCCCTTCTTTCTTGTTTATTTCTTCTAGTTAAGGTTTTACTCTACAAATCGTTAAGCCATCGCACAAAGGCAATAGAATGGACTCCACTCTATCATCAGTTGCTATTTGTTTATTAAATGATCGAATAGCTTCCACATTCTCACTATGGATATCTTCATCGAAAACTTTATCACCTTGAAGGGTATTATCAGCGACGATGATTGCTCCAGGAGTTGCTAATTTTAGTGCCATACTAAAATAGTTAGGGTAGTTCACTTTATCAGCATCAATAAAGAAGAAATCGTATTGTTGGCCGGCGCTATGGAGAGATTCCATATTTTGAAGAGCTGGTCCTATAACGTATTTCACTTTATCGCCAAGTCCCGCTCTAGTGAGATTGTCTTTAGCAACATTGGCGTAGGTTTCTTCTAACTCCAGAGATGTGAGGGAGCCTTCTTTCTCAAGAGCACCTGCGAGCATGATGCCACTATAACCGCCAAGGGCACCGATTTCCATTACGTTTCGAGGTTTTGCAATACTGACGAGTAGTGCTAGGAAGCGTCCTACTTCAGGTTTAATTGAGATTGCGGGCATACCATTTCTACGAATGCTTTCATTGACTGATTGAAGTGCTGTGTCTTCATTTCCGAATAGATTGCGAATATACTCATCATGGTTGCGTGCCAAGTGAATCTCATCCTTCCTGAAATTAGTGGATTCGTAATCATTGTTATGCAGAAGAGAAAGGGTGTCAAGGTAAAAGTCGTCCTCCTACTACTGTTTATACAATAGTAGTAAAGAGAGCGTGCCCCTGTTAAATGGAGGGAACGAGGAATAAAGTCCTAGTCGATTCTACAATACTTGGGAAAGTAGGAAACAATTCGCTTTATTAATCCGACGAAAGTTATTGTTATTTCCCAATACCCCCTTGACGAATTGTTTGTTAAACTAGTACTAACAGCAAGGATCGGTTATAAATATCTATCCTTTTTCCTACTTGCCTAAACGGAAGAAGGCAGCTGATTATGAAGGGAGAGTTTGGAATGCCGTTAGAGCAAGGGAACAAAGCACTCAAATCCGGTGAAAATGCCCATCACAATACTAAAACATCAGAGCGGGTCAATGTACCCAAGCTACCAATCGCAAGTGAAGAAGGCTTTTCTAATGTTGTAAGGGATTCAAACCAGAATTATTGGTTTACCAAGCAACTTTCATCTAACCATGTCGAGGTTTATGTCTTTGTTCACAACCTTGCTCAATTGAGAACATTTCAAGTAAACGGGAAGCCAAGTTTCTATGAATACCCTGAGTCAATTTGCATTGCTTGTGAAGGGGAAGAATGGAATGGATGGATTTATGAGTTCTCAAAGGAAGACCCGCGTATCACACACCAGTGGCACGTGAATGGCATTTTCTGTGATCTAAAAAGAAAAGGAAATCAGCTTATTGTTTCTTCCTACCATGTTGAGGGAAATGAAGCTCTTTTAACAACATTCGGTGACAAAGGAAAAAAAGTGATCCCGCTAGAAGCTGGATATTCTCCAGTTAATATGATGATCGCAGAGGAAGGCATATATGTTGCTGCGCTATCGATCTCTGCTTCTTATCAAAATCAGATTCTTCTTCTAAATGATTCGTATGAGATAAAAAATTCCTTTAAGCTCGACTTTTCTCCACGAACGATTCACTCCTGGAACGGGAGCTTAATTGTTCATGGCATCAATGGGCGAACAGGGAAAAGTGATCAGCTCGTTTATATATGCTCCAAAACAGGGTATCAAGAAAAATTCCCTATCCCAAGTAGTGAGCTTGTTCAATGTTCAGATCAACATCTAACTTTCTACAACGCTGACTCAAAAATACTATCGATTTGGGATCATGAACAAAAGGAAATCATTAGTATGAGAGAATCCGAGCGACCTTATGTATCAAAACATTTTTAATTCTGCCATGCTCATAAACGTTATTAATTTTTGGGGCATTTATCCTCTATGAGAACTTTTCTCTCGAAATGAGCCAAAAATCGAGAAATGAACATAATGGACTAATATAGTTTTAATTTCAGAAAAAACTTGAGCTGAATGTTGCTCAAGTTTTTTGTTTTGTGAGATTTTGATGAAATGAAAAGGTGAATGAAGATGGAACAAAGAATACAGATAGGACTAGTGATAGAGGATAAAAATGAGAATAGAAGACTTAATAAACATGATATACTAATTTAAAGAAAATAGAGGATACGAGGTAGAAAGGGGGAAAAGAATGCGACTGGAACCTTCAAAACAAATTGATCCACAAGGATTGAAAGTTTGGCAAATTACTGGTGGACTGGTTTCTTTACTAGCCATTGCTCTCCTATGTGGTCTGTTTGTTATTCATTTAATGATAGTACCAATTCCTTTATGGACATTGGTGATAAGCTGTATACTTGCTTTGCTCTTTTTCCTTTTACAAACCTGGGTTTTACCGAGGTTACGATGGTCAAAATGGCGGTATGAAGTTACAGAACATGAAATTGAGCTTAAATATGGCGTTATTGTAGTGAAGCGAACGTTGATTCCAATGGTTCGAGTTCAACACGTTGATACAAGACAGGGACCACTTTTAAGAGCTTATCGTCTATCATCTGTGACTATTTCTACTGCAGCAACGACTCACGAGATTCCAGCTCTATCAAATGACATAGCAGATGAGCTTAGAGACCGTATCTCCGTGCTTGCAAGGGTGGCGGAAGAAGATGTCTAATAAGAAACGTCTTCATCCAGTGGCTATGTTATTATCCCTTTTAAGATATGCAAGAGAAGCGGCGCTCCCTCTTATTTTCTTCGTTTTTGTTGGGGGCGGAAGCGGTTATGAATGGTGGCACGTTATAGCAATAGGGGCACTCTTATTGTTTACGATCGGAAATGGTGTTCTTGGTTGGTTTTTTTATACATATCAGGTCGAAAACAATGAACTTCGAATTCATCAAGGCTTTATATTTCGAAAGAAAAGATTCATTCCACGTGAGAGAATTCAATCCATTGATTTTTCTGAAGGTCTTATCCAACGTTTGTTCAGTCTTGTGAAAGTTCAAATTGAAACCGCTGGTGGTGGTGGCGAACCTGAAGTGGTTATGTCCGCTCTAAGACGTGAAGATGCAGAGTTATTAAGAAGTGAACTTTATGATAAAAGAAAACCAATATTAGATGAAGAAGTGGAAGAACTAGAAAATCCAAAGACATTCGAATATAAGCTTTCATGGCGAGAGTTACTTATAGCGGCATCCACATCGGGCGGGATTGGCGTAGTGCTCTCGTTCGTCGCAGCCTTTGCTTCCCAAGTAGATGATCTTCTTCCTGATGCATTTTATGAGAGCATAACAGAGCGAGTGATGGAGGCCACCCTTCCATATGTATTACTTGGTGTTGCCTTTTTATTATTAGTCTCCTGGATCTTCTCTGTTTTGGGGACTGTCTTGAAGTATGGAGGGTTCATTCTCACTCGAATGGAGAATGATTTAATCATTAATAGAGGGATTTTAGAGAAGAGACAGTTAACGATTCCTGTGCATCGTATCCAGGCCATACGCATTGTAGAGGGTGTTCTTCGTCAACCGTTCGGCTATTCTGTGCTTTATGTGGAGAGCGGAGGTGGCGGTGGAAAAGATGAACAGTTTTCAACGATTTTATTTCCACTTATAAAGCGTAAGAAAGTTACCGAGGTGCTTGCAGAAATTCTACCTGAATTAGCGATACATGAAGAGTATACTTCCTTGCCTGTTCGTGCTAGGAGAAGGTATTTTTTTCGATTCTGTATACCCGTTCTACTACCAATAGGTGTCATTAGTTACTTTGTTCCATATGGCGCTATGTCGATATTGTTGCTACCGATCTCTGCTCTGATTGGTTATCTTCATTATCGTGATGCGGCTTCTGGTGTGAAAAATGACGTGGCGCTGTTACAGTTTAGGCAAATTGGAAGAACGAGAGTCTATGTTTCTCGTAAGAAGATTCAATCGCTGGAAATCGAGACAACTTTCTTCCAAAAGCGTCGACAATTAGCTACCTTTAAAGTATCGATTTTATCAAGTTTTGCTGGAAAACAGTTTAGAGTGAAAGACCTCGGTCGTTCTCATGCAGAAGAACTGTTGAATTGGTATTCCTATCGTTCAAATAAAAGGAAGGATAATGAAGAGTGAATTTCTTGTAGCAGAATGTCAGGTAATATGAAATAGCAAAACTTTTAGAACGATCATTCATCTTATAGAAAGGGGTGTGAACATGGCGATCAATATTGAAATGTTAACAGATGACTTTCTTGAAGGTGATCAAAATCAAGCATGGGAAAGAATAATGGATCATTCTGAGTTGGTGGAAAACAGTTATTTAACCTTCGAAGTTCTTACAAAAGCGATGCATCGTATTGGAATACTATGGGAGGAAAACAAAATATCTGTAGCGGACGAGCATTTAGCTACAACAACTTGTGATTATGTTCTATCACGATATGCCCATTTTAGAAAGATGGCGAATCGGAATTCAGAAGGACCAAAGGCTCTTTTTCTTTGTATTGAACAAGAGCAGCACTACTTGGGAGTGAAAATGATTTCATTGCTCTTTGAGGAATACGGATTTCAAACAAAGCTTTTTGGAGCAAATTTACCTCTTGAGTATACTTTAGATCAAGCTAAGAAGTGGGGAGCATCAGTGGTAGGAATTTCGGTCTCTATTCGACACCATGCGGAGCGCTTAAATCGATATGTAACCGAACTAGAAGATTTGCCACATTCACCTGAGATAATAGTAGGGGGTAGGCTTGCATCACAGTATGATTTGTCTAGCTACTGCTCTGAACAAACTAAGCTAGTAGCTGATTTGCGTCAGGTACGTGAATGGCTTGAAAGTTGGAAGGATAGTGTACAGTATGATTTATGATATAAATGATCATCCTCTTCCAGCTTTTTTAATTGATGAGACATTGACGATCCTTTCACAGTCCGAAAATGCTGCGAAAGCTTTCTCAATCCATTCGTCTTTTTTGGATCTTGTTGATTTTGATAGCAGGGATAAAGCGGTACGTATGTTGAGCCCCTCTCAAGATGAAGTTGAATTAGAATTAGTCATGAATACGGTTCAGTCGCCCTATTCTCTTTTTCAGGTTTTTGCAAAATGGTCAAGTGGAGTCGGGCAGATAGTTTGTGTCAGACAGGATGATCGCATTGAGAAGTTGTCCACGATGCTACAGAAGCAACGAGAGAGACTAGCTGATACAAACTTTGATTTATTAGATAAAAAGGAGGAGCTTGAAGCTGCTTTAATGAAAATAAAAAAGCTATCAAGCCCCTTCTTACCAATATCTAATAATATGGGGATTATTCCTTTGTTTGGTGAACTTGAAAAGGAGCTCTTCCTTGTTAACGAGTTAAATCTTTTACAAATTTTGAACAATGGAAAGTATGAACGTGTGATTCTGGACTTTAGTGGTATTGGAGAAATTGAAAATAGCGGAGTTCTTCCGCTGTTATCGTTTTGCTCGATGCTCGAAGTTATTGGCGTTTCCGTGGTTTTATGTGGGTTAAAACCGAACCATGTGCTTCAATTAATGAAGTATGATTTTGAATTAAATCAAAACTTTGAGGTTACGGGAACCTTAAAAGATGCTGTAGATTATTATTTAAAACAGTCTTTCACGTAAAAAACCAGTGATTAGTTAAAATCACTGGTTTTTTTGTGTGAACTTCGTTAAACAAATCTTGCTATAAAACCAATCACGACAAGGAAAATGAAAATCCCCCATAGAATTCTCCCGCCGCGACCAGACCCTGTACGGATTTTTCTCCGTTGCCAACGGTTTGGTTTAAACCTTATTTCTCCACTGTCAGCCGTTCGTCTGACGCGAATAATGCCGCGATTGATAAATGGTTTAGCTCCAATCAAAAGAATAGGTGCCAGAGCTGCCCCGCCTATAAACCCAAAGAGATGACCAAGAATGTTGATATTAGGACTTACAAATGTCATTACGAGCCCTATACCAAGAATCATTAAAATCAATTGTGAATTTGCTTGATCAATTAATTCTTTGCGATAGAAAGCCATATAAAAATATATCCCGAAAAGCCCAAAGATTGCACCAGAAGCACCTACGTGACTGAAATTGCTACCTTGCAAATAGAAGGTGGCAATATTGGCGATAATTCCAGCTCCGAAGTAGCCAACCAAGAACTTGGTTTTCCCTAACATCTGTTCTAAGGCCGGACCAAAAAGATAGAGTGAAAAGGAATTGAATAAGACGTGGGCAAATCCACCATGGAGGAATATTGGTGTTACAAGTCTCCAATATTCACCAATTTCAATCGCTCGATTGTAGCCCACTCCAAGTCTTAAGATCGAATACATACCAAAAAGGTTTACGAGAACAAAGAGGAGGATATGTATACCAATAAGTATGGAAATGATAGGATAATAACGGATAAATGAGCGAAAATCTTCATTTCGCACAAACATAATTCGACCACCTTTTTCAGAGAATTTATTATCAATTTGGTTCAATGAAATGTTGTAGGAGTGGCTGGTAAATTAAGCTCACTCGTTTTCTTATTAGTTTAGCATAGCTAGAGGTATAATCACTATTGAAAACACTATGCAGGCTTGTGACGAATTAGTACGAAGGAGTATAGAGATGATTAGAGGAATCGGAATAGATATGATTGAGATTGATCGCATCAAACAGGTTGTTCAGAGGAATGCTGCATTTGCTGGGCGTATCCTAACTGAACGTGAACGTAGAGAATATCAGCAAATAAGTGGGCATAGAAGTGTGGAATTTTTGGCGGGACGTTTTGCAGCTAAAGAAGCGTATGCAAAAGCGAGGGGTACTGGGATTGGTAGACTTAGCTGGCAAGACATTTGTGTGCGGAAATCGCCAGAAGGTGCGCCGTATATTGAATCAGCCGATCAAGATGAGAAGATACATATATCCATTTCACATACGAAGCAGCATGCTATTGCACAAGTAATTATTGAGTGCTCGTCAAGCTAGTCTGCATAAGGTGGAGACTTGCCTCATATAATTTACCACGGTCAGGAGGGACCTGTTGTGAGAATCGTATCCGGAGAAGAAATGTATGAAGCAGACCGTTTTGCCATGGAGGAAATCGGGATTAGCGGTGTGATGTTGATGGAAAATGCGGGGAAAGCTCTATTCGAGGCGATGAAGAGCAGAATTCAAAAAGAAGAGCGTGTGGCTGTATTAATTGGCACAGGGAATAACGGAGGCGACGGTTTTGTTCTGGGAAGATATTTAAAAGAGCATGGATATGATGTAGATATCTGGTTGATCCCACCATATTCAAAGATCAGGGGAGACGCTAGAACTCACTTCGATATTTATCGTAGCCTCTCGTATTCTTACAAATCGTATGAAGACGGAGTTGCATTCGCTCGGGACATTCAAAACTATTCTGTAGTTATCGATTGTCTTCTAGGACTTGGCTTATCAGGAGCAATTCGTGCTCCATACGATGAGGTAATTAGGCAATTGAATCGGTCTTCTGCAACGGTTTTATCTGTTGATCTTCCGAGCGGTCTACATGCGAATGGAGGATACGTGGGCGAAGGCGTTCCGGTTCGTGCGAATAAAACTTATACGATTCAGTGTCCAAAATTAGGAGCCTTCCTTTATCCAGATGCCGCTTTTTATGGAGATTTAGAGGTAGTTGATATTGGTCTACCACAGGCTGCTTTTTCATCTGTATTCAATAGAGAACTCTGGCAAAAGTCAGATGTACATCGCACGCTTTCTGATCGATCGGCGTCCTCTCATAAAGGAAGCCATGGAAAAGGGCTGGTGATTGGAGGATCAAAGGGAATGGTTGGAGCGCCTGTTATGACAGCGAAAGCTGCCTATAGGAGCGGAGCGGGATTAATTCAGGCTTCAGTACCTGATGAGATTCTTTCTGTGGTAGCTGGAACAGTCGTTGAAACAATTTTCCAGGGGTGGTCATCTCGCGAAGGATTTTTCTCTGGAGAAGTGCCGGAGGACCTTTCTTCTTTCGATGGAATTGCTGTTGGTCCAGGTCTTGGGAGAAAACCGGGGTGTAAATCAGTCGTTGAAGCAGCGTTATCAACAACTTCCCCCCTCATCCTGGACGCAGATGCTTTGTACCACCTGGCAGAATTGAAAGGATGTCTGAAGGCAAGGGAAGCACCGACTGTGCTAACGCCCCATCCTGGAGAGATGGCAAGGTTAACTGACTTGCCAATCGAGGAAATTCAGCGTAAGCGATTCGAGATCTCTCGTTCATTTGCTAAAGAATTCGGTGTTTACCTTGTATTGAAAGGCCCAAATACGATTGTAACTTCCCCAGATGGAAGTCAGTTCGTTAACACAACAGGTAATCCAGCGCTTGCTAAGGGAGGAACCGGTGACGTTCTGACTGGTATGGTACTTGCTTTCGTTATGCACAGTTCGTCCATCCAAGAAGGGATAAGCAATGCGGTATTTCTACATGGGCAAGCAGCAGATACCCTTGTTCAAACAACTCACACTACTCTTGACGTACTGGCGACTGATGTTATTGCTACGATTCCAACCGTTCTGCATTCATTTCTTAACCAACATCACGGATAGGTTTTTCACATGACAGGAACCTCCTTTGTCGTTTTAAATGAGGCAAAGGAGTTGGATAGAGTGAAAAAGTTCGGAGTCGTTTTTCTTATCGGAGTACTGATGCTTGTGGCGCTATCGGGATGCGGACAGAAAAGTCAGCAGGATGTTGTGGATGCTTTAGACAAAAAGTTGAACGAGATGGAGAGCTATAAAGTAAATGCCAAAATGACGCTTGAAACAGGTGAAGAACCACAGCGTTATGATGTAGAGATCTGGTACCAAAAGCCCTCTTTTTATCGTGTTGAATTAAAAAACGCTTCAAAAGAACAGAGTCAAATTATCTTGCGTAACGATGAAGGGGTATTTGTTCTGACTCCTGCTCTTAATAAAAGTTTTAGATTCCAGAGTGATTGGCCGGAGAACGGTAGCCAGGCTTATCTCTATAACACGCTTGTTTTAGATATACTAAATGATTCTGGAGCAGAGTTTGAAGCAAAAGAAAATGATTATGTGTTTACAACGAAAACAAACTATCAGAACAAGAACTTATCAAAACAGTCTATCCAATTAAATAAGAAAGACCTTGCGCCAGAGAAAGTAACCATTATGAATCAAGATCAGAAACCTCTTGTTGATATTGAATTCTCTAATATGAAATTCAACGCTTCATTCGATAAGGGTGCATTTGATATGGAACGAAATATGACAGCTGCTCAGTTAGAAGTACCTGTCATTGCTACAACAAATGAACCGTTTGAAGTTGTGTATCCAATGTATGAACCACAAGGCACAGGTCTTACAGATGAGAAAGAAGTAGCCACAAACAAAGTTATGTTAAGCTTCACTGGTGAAAAGTCCTTTACGTTAATAGAAGAGAAAAGTGAGGCAGTGCTCGAAACAAGTGCTCCTGTCTCGGTAGGTGAGGGTCAACCGGTGGACTTAGGCTTTACAATGGGTGTCATGACAGATACGACAGTTACCTGGAACCATAATGGTGTTGATTTCTTCCTGGCTTCAAATGATTTAACTCAAGAAGAGATGGCGTCTGTGGCAAGGTCAGTGTATGGTATGACGGAAATTAAATAACACTTCAAAGAGGTTCAGCTATGATTACATGGCTGAACCTTTTTTAGAAATAGCTATAGTCAACCATATTTAATAGCTTCCAGCGCTTGTCGGAACTAACGAGACACTTGCGCTTTTCTTGTCTAGCTCCAGTGTCTAGTTCCTCGAGTCGCTTCAGCTTTTCCCCAGAACACAAAGGGCGTGTTCAGGAAAAAAGCTTCCAGCGCTTGTCGGAACTAACGAGACACTTGCGCTTTTCTTGAAATCTCCTAAAATAGAGGGCAGAGTGATTTGTTTTAGGAGGAAGTTGGAATGGACAATCAGGCGTTTTATCGTGGAACTTGGGCTGAGGTTAATCTGGATGCCATTGAACAGAATGTAAGATCATATAAGCAATATGTGCCGAAAGATGTTTCCATCATGGCTGTTGTGAAAGGAAATGGGTATGGACATGGAGCTGTTGCGACAGCTAAGAAGGCTTTAAGCGCTGGGGCTAAATACCTTGCGGTGGCTATTCTTGATGAGGCACTTGCACTTCGTGAAGAAGGAATTGATGCTCCCATTCTTGTATTGGGATGGGTGCCTCCTGAGCATGTGAAAATGGCAGCAGAACATGACATTACCCTTACTGCTTTCCAAAAAGATTGGATCGAACAAGCTGCGAGAGTACTAGGGGAATTATCACTTAAGATCCATTTGAAAGTTGACACTGGGATGGGGCGTCTTGGGATAAAAAAGGAAACAGAAGCAACCATGATTATAGAAAGTTTAAGAAAGCACACTTCTTTTATCGTTGAGGGGATCTACACTCATTTCGCGACAGCGGATGAACCGGATAATGCTTTCATTGAATCTCAAATAGCAACTTTTAAAAAAATGAAAGATTATTTTCGAAGAGAAGGTATTGAGCCTAAATGGGTTCATCTTGGAAATAGTGCAGGAGCGATTCGCTACCCTGATCGAATTGGAAATTTAATTCGTATCGGTATTTCTATGTATGGATTGATTCCTTCTCAAGAGATGAAGTCCATTCAACCTTTTGAGCTTAAACCTGCATTTAGTCTTCATAGTCAGCTAGTTAACGTGAAGCAAATGAGCACAGGAGAGCCGATTAGCTATGGGTCTACGTATCACACAGCTGAAGGGGAATGGATTGGAACAGTTCCTATTGGATATGCTGATGGATGGATACGTAAACTAAGTAATGCTTATGTTCTCATAAATGGTGAGCGTGCCCCTATTGTAGGTCGTATCTGTATGGATCAACTCATGGTTCGTCTTTCTTCTAAAGTTGAAATAGGAACTCATGTGACGCTAATTGGAGTACAAGGTTCAGAGGAAATTACAATAGATGACATTGCTGAACGACTTGAGACGATTAACTATGAAATTCCTTGTATGATAGGACCGCGCGTTCCGAGACTTTTTCGTGAAAACGGAGAAAAAAAAGGCGTAATGAATACAATTTTAAAAAAATAGTAAAATAAAAGAAGGATTTTGGAAGAATATGATGAAATAGTCTTGTGGAAAGTTGTTTTGCAATGCGTCGTTTGCAATGGTAAGATTAATGGTGGAATACAATATGAGTAGCAGTGCTTCGGAGGTGTATGTTTGTGTCAGAGGCAAACAAAAAATCGATTGTTGTAACTCTCCCACAACATATTTTAAATGAGGTGGATGGTATTATTCAACAGGAACAGCTTGATCGTAACGAGTTCATATCACAGGCCACGACAATGTATATTCGCGAACGAAAGAAGCGACAAATTCGTGACGCCATGCGCCAGGGGTACATGGAGATGGCTAAGATTAACTTGAACCTTGCAGCAGAAGCCTTTCTTGTTGAGGAGGAAGCAGAGCACACCGTGGACCGCTTAGTAAGCGGGGTGTAGTGGCTTGATTGTCAAACGAGGTGATGTGTATTTTGCTGACCTTTCTCCTGTTGTAGGTTCTGAACAAGGTGGGGTAAGACCCGTCTTAATTATTCAGAACGACATTGGGAATCGTTTTAGTCCTACTGTCATTGTTGCCGCAATTACTGCGCAAATCCAAAAAGCTAAGCTGCCCACACATGTGGAAATTGATGCCAAGCGTTACGGGTTTGAACGTGATTCGGTTATCCTGCTAGAACAAATTCGTACCATTGATAAACAGCGTCTAACTGATAAAATCACTCACCTTGATGAGGGTATGATGCAAAGAGTGCAAGAAGCTTTGCAGATCAGCCTTGGACTCATTGATTTTTGAAAACGTATAATACCCAAACGAAGCTGCTCCTATGAGCAGTTTTTTTGTATCATATAAGTGCTTTTAGTTAGAGTGGTTCCTTGCAACTTTTGGTCTGTTCCCCCTTCTATTCACCACATTTCGTGTAGCTCACAGCAGGGAATTTTCTAGTTATGTCGAAAAGTGTGTTAAGATGAAAATGATGTGATGCGCTAAGACTAGTAAGGCATAATAATTGCGAGTGATTTCTTGCAATGAGAAGATAAATGAATGAAGAAAGATCGTTGGGAGGAGCACGATGGACAAGTTAGTTATACAATTATTGAATGAAAGCCGAGAACGTATTTACACCAGATGGATGGATGAGATGGAAAGAGTACGGGATGAACATCGGCTTCAATCAATAACAGATAATGCTTATATAGAAACGAACAAAGAGTTGTTCGAGATTATTTACACGCATATTGAACAAAACGTTCATAAACCAACAGAACGAATGACGGAGTTTGCAGAGCGTTTGATGAAGATTGGTTGGAGACTGAGTTATGTCACGCAGGGACTACAAAACTTCCGTCGAATTATTTTAGCTGTTCTTCTTGATGCGAATCAATCTAATGACAAAGTGTTTAGCATGTATGATGAAATCGATCGTTGGATCGATCCAATTGTTAATCAATTAATTAATGAGAGCGCAAAAAATTGGGAGAACACTGTATCTATTCAAAAAGTTGCCCTTCAAGAATTATCAGCACCTCTCATTCCGGTATTTGAGAATATTAGCGTCATGCCACTTATAGGCACAATTGATACTGAGCGGGCGAAACTTATAATGGAAAACTTGTTAACTGGTGTTATTAAACACAGGTCTCAAGTTGTTCTTATTGAAATCACTGGGGTTCCAGTTGTTGATACGATGGTCGCTCATCATATTATACAAGCAGCAGAAGCAGTGAGACTTGTAGGTGCTCAGTGCATTCTTGTAGGAATTAGACCAGAAATTGCTCAAACAATCGTTAACCTGGGAATTGACCTTGGGCAATTCCCAACGAAAAGTACGTTATTTAAAGGCATGAAAACTGCATTAGAAATGACTAAGCGTCAAATGATTGAGATTGAGTAAGGGGGTAAGACTATGCGAATTCCTATATTAAAATTAAATGAGTATTTACTAATTACTATACAGATAGATCTCGATGACAAAACCGCGCTTCAATTTCAGGAGGATTTGCTCGAGAAGATTCATGAAACAGGAGCAAAGGGCGTTGTAATTGATTTAACTTCTGTCGATATGATTGATTCATTTATTGCCAAAGTTTTAGGTGATGTAGTGCGCATGTCGAATTTAATGGGGGCAAAAGTAGTGCTGACAGGAATTCAACCTGCCGTTGCTATTACGCTAATTGATTTAGGCATCATGATGAAGAATGTCCCGACTGCATTAGATTTAGAACAGGGGTTAGAGAAATTACAACAGGAATTGGGGGGATAAGTTATGAATATCCAATCCTGTGTGGAAGTACGAAATGAATGGGATATTGTGAAAGCGAGACAGTCTGGTAGGAATATAGCAAAAGAGCTAGGCTTCGGTACTGTTGATCAAGCTCGTATTACGACGGCTATTTCTGAACTCGCTCGTAACATATACCTCTATGCCGGGAGTGGCGAAGTAGCCATTGAACGGGTAGAAAACGGGGGGAAGTTAGGACTTAAAATCGAAGCATCTGACTCTGGCCCGGGAATTAAAGATATTAGAAAAGTAATGGAAGATGGTTTTACAACCTCTGGTGGTCTAGGAGCTGGTCTTCCTGGGGTCAAACGATTAATGGATGAGTTTACGATCGATTCGAAAGAAAATGAAGGAACAGTTATTACTTCTATTAAATGGCTCCGTTAAGGAGGATAGACAACAATGGACGACCGAGATCTTCAATATCAAAAATATAAAGCAATATTAGAAAATTATTTAGAGGAGCAGTCTGAGCAAACCTTATATAAGGGACAGCAGTTTAGTCGAAAGATGATTGAACAAAAAATATCTCCTGAAGAAGCTGTCAGTCTCCATGTGAGCGTTCTTGAGGAGCTGTTCCCGGATATACCTGAGCAGCTTAAAAATTCGTATGATTTTCTACTTGAGATGATGATCGGGTATGGGTTTGCATACAGAGAGCATCAGAGTCTTCGTAGTCGTCAGCAACAATTAGAATCCGAAATTGAGATTGCGGCAAACATGCAGCAAACCTTGCTTGCGGGTGATAAGCCGGAAGTTCAGGATCTTGATATTGGTGCTATTAGTAAACCCGCCCAGAAAATGAGCGGGGATTACTATCATTTTGTTCAAGATGAGAACAATTGCGTTAGTGTAGCTATCGCTGATGTTATTGGTAAGGGAATCCCAGCTGCTTTATGTATGAGTATGATTAAATACACTATGGATAGCGCACCAGAGCAGCGAATGCAGCCGGGTGCCGTTCTTGAAAATCTAAATCGTGTAGTGGAACAAAATGTTGACCCTAATATGTTTATTACAATGTTTTACGGATTATATGATCCTAGGGTTCATTCATTTTATTACGCTGGTGCCGGTCATGAACCGGGCTTTTTTTACGACGCAGAAAAAGATGAGTTCGAGGAGCTATTTACAAAGGGACTTGTCCTAGGGGTTTCAAAGAAAACGTCATATCAGGAATACCAACGTGTCCTTAATGGAAATGATATGGTTATCATGCTTTCAGATGGTGTAACTGAATGCCGCTCCACTAATGGTTTTATTGAACGTGATGAAATTGTTGCGTTAATTCGTAAATACATCCACCTCTCTGCTCAAGAAATTGTCGATGAGGTTTATCGAGAGCTTGAGCGCTTACAGGAGTTTGAACTCAGAGATGATTTCACCCTTGTTATTTTGCGTCGTGAGGTTTAACTTCTTTCTAAAAGTGGAATAAGGAATTAATGGATTTAACTAATAATTAGAAGCAACCTACAGGGGGTAATGTTATGAATTTGCAAATCAAACAAGAAGATCATGAAAATACACATCATTTACATATAGCTGGTGAAATTGATGCTTATACAGCACCTCAGCTCCGTGAAGCTTTGCTTCCGTTAACTGGAAAAGAAGGACATGAGACACTTGTTCATCTTGGTGACGTAAACTATATGGACAGTACTGGTCTTGGTGTCTTCGTAGGTGCACTGAAGTCATCTAAAGAGCACGGTAGCTCTCTTAAGTTGACTGGAATGACTTCACGCGTACAACGTCTTTTTGAAATCACTGGATTAGACGAAGTGATCGATATCGAAGACGTAAAGGGGGGATCGAAGTGATCAATATTTCAGATTTCGTTGAAATGAAAATCCCTGCACAAGCAGAATTTGTTGGCGTTACGAGATTAACGGTTTCAGGAATTGCGAATCGCATGGGATATTCTTATGATGAGATTGAGGATATCAAAATTGCCCTTTCAGAAGCTTGTACAAATGCAGTGAACCATGCTTATAAAGAAGATGAAAAGGGTCAAATCACAATTGGATTTGGTATTTATGAAGACCGTCTTGAGATGATGGTGCTCGATCGCGGTCAAAGTTTTGACTATACAAAAGTTTCCGAAAAGCTTGGACCAGTTGATAGTGACAAGTCTGTAGAACAACTCAGTGAGGGAGGATTAGGGCTCTTTCTGATTGAATCACTGATGGACAAAGTGGAAATCAGTGGAGAGGACGGAGTAGTAGTCATGATGACAAAGTTCCTCCATAGAGATGGGGTGGAAGTAGATGCCGACACAATCTCATCATCCCCGCAATAATAACAACAATGAGGTATATGAGTGGATTGAACAATATCAAAACGATCCGACTGATGAAGTTGTTCAACTAAAGCTCGTTGAGCGGTATCAGGATCTTGTCCAGTCACTCGCCCGTAAGTTCTCGAAGGGGAAAAGCATTCATGACGACCTTTCACAGGTTGGGATGATTGGGTTGCTTGCAGCTCTTCGTCGTTACGACCCTGAATTTGGTAGAAGCTTTGAATCGTTTGCAGTTCCAACGATTGTCGGTGAAATCAAAAGATTTATTCGGGACAAAACATGGAGTGTTCACGTTCCGAGAAGAATAAAAGAGCTTGGCCCCCGTATTAAAAAAGCGGTTGAAGAATTAACTAATGAACTTCAGCGTTCTCCAAAGGTCGATGAACTTGCAGAGTACCTTAATGTGTCTGAGGAAGAAGTTCTTGAGACGATGGAAATGGGCAAAAGTTATCAAGCTCTTTCGGTTGACAGTTCAATTGAAGCAGATCAAGAAGGAAGTACAGTTACCTTACTTGACCTAGTTGGGGATCAAGAGCAAGGATTTGATCTTGTTGATCAGCAAATGCTTCTTAAAAAGGCTTTTGCAGTACTCACTGAGCGAGAACAAGAAATCTTGAATTGTACGTATTTTGAAAATATGAGCCAGAAAGAAACCGGAGAGAAGCTTGGTATTTCGCAAATGCATGTTTCCCGCTTGCAGAGAAGAGCTCTCGAAAAATTAAGACAGGCTATTCGCATTGAACCAACGGAGGCTTTTTAATCATGATTCACCATCATGATTTTAAAAAGCTTACTGTTGCAGCTTATCAGAAACCAAAGGCGGGTAATCAGATGTGCGGGGATAGCTATTATGTAGCTGAAACATCTGATTATTTCATTTGCGCTGTAGCGGATGGGCTTGGCAGTGGAGATATGGCTAAAGATTCTTCCCTAGCCGCTATCAATGTAGTAAAAGAATATCAGGATGAAGATGTAGAAGCTTTGATGAAACGTGCAAATGAAGAGATGAGAGGGAAACGCGGGTGCGTTCTTTCTATTTTTAAACTTGATCTTAAGACAAGACAGCTCGAATATAGTGGTATAGGAAATATTAATTTAATTATTTATCAACCGGATGGTAAGATTATTCGTCCTATCTCTTATTCAGGGTATCTCTCAGGAAAGCTTCAGAAGGTGAAGGTACAATCAATTGATTATCCTTCAGGGTCCTCTTTTGTTACTTATTCTGACGGTGTTCAAATTAGTTCTAAAAACTACTCAATGATTGCTCGATTTGATTCAGTAAAGGAATCCTTTCAGCATTTAACAGACGCGCTTCCATCTACAAATGATGACATTACTCTCCTTGTAGGGAAAACGGTATAAAAAGTTCTTCCAGATAAATCAGGGAGAGCTTTTTTATTTTGATTTAAGTTTCTTCTGCTAATAGAAGAAACCGTCTGTAGTATTTTTGTGAATTTGCTTGCGCGCTTTTAACTAATCAACTTATCCGGTAAACTAATAATATTATCGAATGACTCCCAAGGAGGAATTATTTTGGAAATGACAGCAGATCAAAAGCAAGCGGAACATTTTCATAAGGTAGCGCAGAAATTGCAGCTTGCTGAACGAAGTGTACGAGAAGTAATTACACTTTTAAATGATGGCAACACGGTTCCGTTTATTGCGCGTTACCGTAAGGAGTTAACAGGTGGGCTTGATGAAGTTCAATTGAGGGATATTCAGGAAGCTTGGCTTTATCTTCAAAACCTCGCCAATCGAAAAGAAGAGGTTATTCGTCTCATACAGGAGCAAGACAAACTAACAGATGAATTAAAGAAGCAACTAGAGAAGGCTACTAAGCTTCAAGAAGTAGAAGATCTATATCGACCTTATAAACAAAAGAAACGAACGAAGGCTACAATTGCAAAAGAGAAAGGATTGGAGCCTCTTGCTCTTTGGATTCTAAATGATGGAACTGGAGAAGCCTCCGACGCGGCTGTAGAATACATATCAGAAGAAAACGAAGTTCCTACAGTGGAAGAGGCCATCCAAGGAGCGCAGGATATTATTGCTGAATGGATATCAGATGATGCGGACGCACGGAAGTGGATTCGTGCAAAAACGTTTCAACATGGTATTCTTCAAACCGCTGTGAAATCTGAAGAAGATGATCCTAAAAAGATATTTGAAATGTACTATTCCTACCAGGAAGGTATTTCAAAAATCGTTCCACATCGGATTCTAGCGATTAATAGAGGTGAGAAGGAAAAAGTTATACGTACATCAGTCACCCCACCTACTGATTCAATCCATGATTATTTAAATAGGAAAATAATAAAAAATCAGCAGCAAAGTTGCGTCACTCTATTAGAGGAAGCTATTATTGACAGTTACAAACGTCTTATTCAACCTTCTGTAGAAAGAGAAATACGTAAAGAATTAACTGAGCGAGCTGAGGACCAAGCCATTCATATTTTCTCAGAAAACCTAAAACATCTTTTACTACAACCCCCTTTAAAAGGAAAGAGAGTCCTTGGGGTAGATCCTGCCTTTCGAACTGGGTGTAAACTAGCTGTTGTTGATGATACCGGTAAAATGCTTAATGTATCTGTTATCTATCCAACACCGCCACGCTCAGAAGTTGAGAAAGCGAAAGCTATAGTGATACAAATGATAAAAGACTACGATATCGAGATGATTGCTATAGGGAACGGGACGGCATCACGTGAAACCGAACAGTTTATTGCAGATGTGATAAAAGAAGTGGAAGTAAAAGTGGTTTATTTAATTGTTAATGAAGCAGGAGCGAGTGTTTACTCTGCATCAGACCTTGCAAGAGAAGAGTTTCCCGATCTTCAAGTGGAGGAACGTTCGGCGGTCTCCATTGCGCGTAGAGTTCAAGACCCACTTGCTGAGCTAGTTAAAATTGATCCTAAATCAGTAGGAGTAGGACAATATCAGCATGATGTGTCTCAGAAAAAGCTGAATGATCAATTAACCTTTGTCGTGGAAACCGCTGTTAACCAGGTTGGCGTTAATGTGAATACAGCTTCTGTCTCTCTCCTTCAATATGTAGCAGGTCTTTCTCGAGCAGTTGCGATGAATATCGTTAAAAAACGAGATGAAGAAGGAAAGTTTACAAGTAGGGTGCAGTTAAAGAAAGTGCCAAGGCTTGGCGCTAAAACATATGAGCAGTGTATTGGATTTCTTCGAATAATGGGAGGGAAGCAACCTCTTGATCAAACAGAGATCCACCCTGAAAGTTATCAGGTAACAAAAGCACTTTTAGAACGCATTGATTGTAAGCCGCAGGATATTGGGACTGAAAAACTAGTGCAATCTTTGTCTGCAATTCCGATGAAGGAAACTGCAGAGGCTTTAAATATAGGGGAACCCACGTTACAAGATATTGTGGCGTCTCTGCAGAAGCCGGGGCGTGACCCCCGAGATGAGCTCTCGCAGCCTATTTTAAAAACAGATGTTTTGAAAATGGAAGATCTTGAACAGGGTATGGAGTTAGAAGGAACAGTACGAAACGTAGTAGACTTTGGTGCTTTTATTGATATAGGGGTTAAACAAGATGGGCTTGTTCATATCTCGAAATTAACGAATCGCTTTGTGAAAAACCCTATGGAAGTTGTCCATGTGGGGCAAGTTGTTACTGTATGGGTTGATGAAGTCGATTTGAAAAGGGAAAGAATCGCTCTTACTATGCTAAAACCATCATAAGCACTGCCCTTAGGGGCGGTGTTTTCTTCTGTAAAAAAACCAACATTGATTAAGAAGCTTGATTTGTCGGCGGTTTTTCTCAAGGTAAGCTTGTTTCAGTTGTTTCTTAAACCATACAGGCAACTCCATCTCCTCCTTTAATGGATGACACTGCGTGAATGATGATGTAAATTAGTTTATGAAAAGCGGCTTGTATATGTTCGGAAAGTGAAAGGATGAATGAGTTGACTGAGAAAGAACTGCAGAGTTTAGTAGAAGCGATATCCGAAAGGTATTTTGGTATGCCTTTTCTTCATCAAGCTACATTTAATGCTCGTTTAAGAACTACTGGCGGACGTTATTTGTTAAGGTCACATAATCTTGAATTCAATAAAAAGCACTATGATCAATTTGGTGTAACAGAACTTGAAGGGATTATAAAGCATGAACTATGTCATTATCACCTACACATTCAGAAGAAAGGTTATAAACATCAGGACCAGGATTTCAAACAACTTCTTCAAAAAGTGGGGGGGTCACGCTACTGCCAGGTAGTACCTGGGCAAAGAAGGGTAGAATCATATAAGCACCTTTACGAGTGTCAACAATGCCATGCTAAGTATAGAAGGAAGAGAAGGATGGACACCTTACGATATGTGTGCGGAAAGTGTAGAGGAAAGTTAAAACAAGTTTATTGAAAGTTATCATTGACGACCTAGATTGTATGTGGTAAATTAATAAAGTCTCTTCGGAGAGCAAGTCCAAATCGAATACATAACGCTTTAAGAAATTTCAAAAAAGCTGTTGACTTTGATTGCTGGATGAGTTATTATATTAAATGTCGCCGATAACGGAGACGACAAATTAAACACTATTCCACAGTAGCTCAGTGGTAGAGCTATCGGCTGTTAACCGATCGGTCGTAGGTTCGAATCCTACCTGTGGAGCCAAACGGAGAAGTACCCAAGTGGCTGAAGGGGCGCCCCTGCTAAGGGTGTAGGTCGCGTGAGCGGCGCGAGGGTTCAAATCCCTCCTTCTCCGCCATTTTTATGGCCCGTTGGTCAAGCGGTTAAGACACCGCCCTTTCACGGCGGTAACACGGGTTCGAATCCCGTACGGGTCACCAACAAATTTTTAAAATAAAATGTTTCAACAACATGATATGTAATCAGTTATAGAGGTCTCGTGGTGTAGCGGTTAACATGCCTGCCTGTCACGCAGGAGATCGCGGGTTCGATTCCCGTCGAGACCGCCATTATTTTCTAAAATGAATCTGATTATATAAATTGTTGGGCTATAGCCAAGCGGTAAGGCAACGGATTTTGATTCCGTCATGCGCTGGTTCGAATCCAGCTAGCCCAGCCATGTTGAGCCATTAGCTCAGTTGGTAGAGCATCTGACTTTTAATCAGAGGGTCGAAGGTTCGAGTCCTTCATGGCTCACCACTTTTTGCGGGTGTGGCGGAATTGGCAGACGCGCTAGACTTAGGATCTAGTGTCTTACGACGTGGGGGTTCAAGTCCCTTCACCCGCACCAATTCTTTTAAAATGCTAAGTTTTCATCAAGTAACGATGTGCGGTTGTGGCGGAATGGCAGACGCGCTAGCTTGAGGGGCTAGTGGGGGAAACCCCGTGGAGGTTCGAGTCCTCTCAACCGCACCAAATATAATATGCGCCCGTAGCTCAATTGGATAGAGCGTCTGACTACGGATCAGAAGGTTAGGGATTCGACTTCTCTCGGGCGCACCATATTTATTTACTTAATAAAATGTCGGGAAGTAGCTCAGCTTGGTAGAGCACTTGGTTTGGGACCAAGGGGTCGCAGGTTCAAATCCTGTCTTCCCGACCATCAATATCGCGGGTGTAGTTTAGTGGTAAAACCTCAGCCTTCCAAGCTGATGTCGTGGGTTCGATCCCCATCACCCGCTCCATTAAAGATGGGCCTGTAGCTCAGCTGGTTAGAGCGCACGCCTGATAAGCGTGAGGTCGGTGGTTCGAGTCCACTCAGGCCCACCATCTTTTGAAAAAAGTTGTTGACACTGTTCAAGTCATCATGGTATGATGGTTTGGTCGCTGAAAACGACATTGAAAGAAAAATTGATCTTTGAAAACTGAACGAAACGCCATGTAAGTAGTTGTTTCTACGGAAACAAAACATTGTTTTAAAAGCTAGATTAAGCTTTCTATCGGAGAGTTTGATCCTGGCTCAGGACGAACGCTGGCGGCGTGCCTAATACATGCAAGTCGAGCGAAGAGATGGGAGCTTGCTCCCTGATCTTAGCGGCGGACGGGTGAGTAACACGTGGGCAACCTGCCCTGCAGACTGGGATAACTCCGGGAAACCGGAGCTAATACCGGGTAATACATCGCACCGCATGGTGCAATGTTGAAAGTTGGCTTTCGAGCTAACGCTGCAGGATGGGCCCGCGGCGCATTAGCTAGTTGGTAAGGTGATGGCTTACCAAGGCGACGATGCGTAGCCGACCTGAGAGGGTGATCGGCCACACTGGGACTGAGACACGGCCCAGACTCCTACGGGAGGCAGCAGTAGGGAATCTTCCGCAATGGACGAAAGTCTGACGGAGCAACGCCGCGTGAGTGACGAAGGCCTTCGGGTCGTAAAGCTCTGTTGTTAGGGAAGAACAAGTACCGTTCGAATAGGGCGGTACCTTGACGGTACCTAACCAGAAAGCCACGGCTAACTACGTGCCAGCAGCCGCGGTAATACGTAGGTGGCAAGCGTTGTCCGGAATTATTGGGCGTAAAGCGCGCGCAGGCGGTCTTTTAAGTCTGATGTGAAAGCCCACGGCTCAACCGTGGAGGGTCATTGGAAACTGGAGGACTTGAGTGCAGAAGAGGAGAGTGGAATTCCACGTGTAGCGGTGAAATGCGTAGATATGTGGAGGAACACCAGTGGCGAAGGCGGCTCTCTGGTCTGTAACTGACGCTGAGGCGCGAAAGCGTGGGGAGCAAACAGGATTAGATACCCTGGTAGTCCACGCCGTAAACGATGAGTGCTAGGTGTTGGGGGGTTCCACCCTCAGTGCTGAAGTTAACACATTAAGCACTCCGCCTGGGGAGTACGACCGCAAGGTTGAAACTCAAAGGAATTGACGGGGGCCCGCACAAGCAGTGGAGCATGTGGTTTAATTCGAAGCAACGCGAAGAACCTTACCAGGTCTTGACATCCTCTGACAATCCTGGAGACAGGACGTTCCCCTTCGGGGGACAGAGTGACAGGTGGTGCATGGTTGTCGTCAGCTCGTGTCGTGAGATGTTGGGTTAAGTCCCGCAACGAGCGCAACCCTTGATCTTAGTTGCCAGCATTTAGTTGGGCACTCTAAGGTGACTGCCGGTGACAAACCGGAGGAAGGTGGGGATGACGTCAAATCATCATGCCCCTTATGACCTGGGCTACACACGTGCTACAATGGACGGTACAAAGGGCAGCAACACCGCGAGGTGAAGCGAATCCCATAAAGCCGTTCTCAGTTCGGATTGCAGGCTGCAACTCGCCTGCATGAAGCCGGAATTGCTAGTAATCGCGGATCAGCATGCCGCGGTGAATACGTTCCCGGGCCTTGTACACACCGCCCGTCACACCACGAGAGTTTGTAACACCCGAAGTCGGTGGGGTAACCTTTATGGAGCCAGCCGCCGAAGGTGGGACAAATGATTGGGGTGAAGTCGTAACAAGGTAGCCGTATCGGAAGGTGCGGCTGGATCACCTCCTTTCTATGGAGAATTACGAAGGTAACTTACGTTACCAACCTTACATGAGCGTTTCGTTTAGTTTTGAAAGAATGATTTATTCTTTCAAAACAGGTGAAGTGATGAAGCTTAGGCGGATTCAAGTAGTAGCCTTGTTCCTTGAAAACTAGATAGCACAAACAACGACATCCAATAATTATTTTTATGCAATAACTTAGTAATAACTGATGCGTGATGGCTTACGCCACACAAATCGAAGGTTAAGCTACTAAGGGCGCACGGTGGATGCCTTGGCACTAGAAGCCTAAGAAGGACGGGACGAACACCGATATGCTTCGGGGAGCTGTAAGTACGCTTTGATCCGGAGATTTCCGAATGGGGGAACCCACCATCTTTAATAGGATGGTATCCATTTCTGAATACATAGGGAATGGAAGGCAGACCCGGGGAACTGAAACATCTCATTACCCGGAGGAAGAGAAAGCAAACGCGATTTCCTGAGTAGCGGCGAGCGAAACGGAATCAGCCCAAACCAGAGGGCTTGCCCTCTGGGGTTGTAGGACGTCTCTTTGGAGTTACAAAGGCACGGATAGACGAAGCGACCTGGAAAGGTCCATCAGAGAAGGTAACAATCCTGTAGTCAAAATCCGATGCCCTCCGAGACGGATCCTGAGTACGGCGGGACACGTGAAACCCCGTCGGAATCCGGGAGGACCATCTCCCAAGGCTAAATACTCTCTAGTGACCGATAGTGAACCAGTACCGTGAGGGAAAGGTGAAAAGCACCCCGGAAGGGGAGTGAAAAAGAACCTGAAACCGTGTGCCTACAACTAGTTGGAGCCCGTTAATGGGTGACAGCGTGCCTTTTGTAGAATGAACCGGCGAGTTACGATCCCGTGCAAGGTTAAGCTGAGAAGGCGGAGCCGCAGCGAAAGCGAGTCTGAATAGGGCGAAATAGTACGTGGTCGTAGACCCGAAACCAGGTGATCTACCCATGTCCAGGGTGAAGTTCAGGTAACACTGAATGGAGGCCCGAACCCACGCATGTTGAAAAATGCGGGGATGAGGTGTGGGTAGCGGTGAAATGCCAATCGAACCTGGAGATAGCTGGTTCTCTCCGAAATAGCTTTAGGGCTAGCCTCGCGGCAAGAATCTTGGAGGTAGAGCACTGATTGGACTAGGGGTCCTTACCGGATTACCGAATCCAGTCAAACTCCGAATGCCAACGATTTATCCGCGGGAGTCAGACTGCGAGTGATAAGATCCGTAGTCGAGAGGGAAACAGCCCAGACCACCAGCTAAGGTCCCAAAGTATACGTTAAGTGGAAAAGGATGTGGCGTTGCTTAGACAACCAGGATGTTGGCTTAGAAGCAGCCATCATTTAAAGAGTGCGTAATAGCTCACTGGTCGAGTGACGCTGCGCCGAAAATGTACCGGGGCTAAACGTATCACCGAAGCTGTGGATTGTCTTACGACAATGGTAGGAGAGCGTTCTAAGGGCTGTGAAGTCAGACCGAAAGGACTGGTGGAGCGCTTAGAAGTGAGAATGCCGGTATGAGTAGCGAAAGACAAGTGAGAATCTTGTCCGTCGAAAGCCCAAGGTTTCCTGAGGAAGGCTCGTCCGCTCAGGGTTAGTCGGGACCTAAGCCGAGGCCGAAAGGCGTAGGCGATGGATAACAGGTTGATATTCCTGTACCACCTCCTTTCCGTTTGAACGACGGGGGGACGCAGAAAGATAGGGAGAGCGCGCTGCTGGAAATGCGCGTCCAAGCGATTAGGCTGGTGAATAGGCAAATCCGTTCACCGCGCGAGCTGAGTCGTGATGGCGAGGGAAATTTAGTACCGAAGTCCTTGATTCTACGCTGCCAAGAAAAGCCTCTAGTGAGGAAAAAGGTGCCCGTACCGCAAACCGACACAGGTAGGCGAGGAGAGAATCCTAAGACGATCGGGAGAACTCTCGTTAAGGAACTCGGCAAAATGACCCCGTAACTTCGGGAGAAGGGGTGCTTCCTCGGGTTTATAGCCCAGGGGAGCCGCAGTGAAAAGATCCAAGCGACTGTTTAGCAAAAACACAGGTCTCTGCAAAGCCGTAAGGCGAAGTATAGGGGCTGACACCTGCCCGGTGCTGGAAGGTTAAGAGGAGGGGTTATCCCTTACGGGAGAAGCTCTGAATCGAAGCCCCAGTAAACGGCGGCCGTAACTATAACGGTCCTAAGGTAGCGAAATTCCTTGTCGGGTAAGTTCCGACCCGCACGAAAGGTGCAACGACTTGGATACTGTCTCAACGAGAGACCCGGTGAAATTATAGTACCTGTGAAGATGCAGGTTACCCGCGACAGGACGGAAAGACCCCATGGAGCTTTACTGTAGCCTGATATTGGATTTTGGTACAGCTTGTACAGGATAGGTAGGAGCCATAGAAGTCGGACCGCCAGGTTCGATGGAGGCGTCGGTGGGATACTACCCTGGCTGTACTGACATTCTAACCCAGCACCGTGATCCGGTGCGGAGACAGTGTCAGGTGGGCAGTTTGACTGGGGCGGTCGCCTCCTAAAGTGTAACGGAGGCGCCCAAAGGTTCCCTCAGAATGGTTGGAAATCATTCGCAGAGTGTAAAGGCACAAGGGAGCTTGACTGCGAGACCTACAAGTCGAGCAGGGACGAAAGTCGGGCTTAGTGATCCGGTGGTTCCGCATGGAAGGGCCATCGCTCAACGGATAAAAGCTACCCTGGGGATAACAGGCTTATCTCCCCCAAGAGTCCACATCGACGGGGAGGTTTGGCACCTCGATGTCGGCTCATCGCATCCTGGGGCTGAAGTAGGTCCCAAGGGTTGGGCTGTTCGCCCATTAAAGCGGTACGCGAGCTGGGTTCAGAACGTCGTGAGACAGTTCGGTCCCTATCCGTCGCGGGCGCAGGAAATTTGAGAGGAGCTGTCCTTAGTACGAGAGGACCGGGATGGACACACCGCTGGTGTACCAGTTGTTCCGCCAGGAGCATAGCTGGGTAGCTACGTGTGGAAGGGATAAGTGCTGAAAGCATCTAAGCATGAAGCCCCC
Source organism: Pseudalkalibacillus hwajinpoensis (assembly GCF_015234585.1). NCBI lineage: Bacteria > Bacillati > Bacillota > Bacilli > Caryophanales > Guptibacillaceae > Guptibacillus > Guptibacillus hwajinpoensis. The sequence goes on along the minus strand of NZ_JADFCM010000010.1, from coordinate 38,971 downwards.
CTCGAGATGAGATTTCCCACAGCATTAAGCTGGTAAGATCCCTTAGAGATGATGAGGTAGATAGGTTCGGGGTGGAAGCGTGGCAACACGTGAAGCTGACGAATACTAATCGATCGAGGGCTTAACCGATTAAATTGGAAAACGTTGCGAGTGCTATCTAGTTTTCAGGGAACACCTGAAATAAGGAAGTTCGATTAAGTGCCACCACGTCCTGTGGTGAACACCGAACGACTAACATCCTGTTAGTCTAGTGATGATGGCGAAGAGGTCACACCCGTTCCCATGCCGAACACGGAAGTTAAGCTCTTCAGCGCCGATGGTAGTTGGGGGATCTCCCCCTGCAAGAGTAGGACGTCGCTGGGCAACATAAGAGAAGCGAGAGACCTGAGGGTTTTTCGCTTTTTTGTATGGTTTTTTTACGTTCGCGGGAAAAAACCGGATTTCGCGGAATTATATAAAATATCGCGGAATAATCGCATGTGAGTAAGCATTTTAATTCTATCCAGCCAGAACGTGGTGCTTAACAAGAAAAATTAATTGAAAATTTCGAACTGTATTTCTTGAAATTACTCTCTAGAACACGTACAGTTAATGAAAAAGAATTTTATTAAGGGGAAGGGGAAAATAAATGGATTTTCATTTTGATACTAAAGCAGTACGTTTTCCGCGAAAGACGAAAGCAGATACAGTTAGTAAGGTTCAGCCGATTTATCAAACCTCTGCCTTTGTGTTTGAAGATCTCGATGATTTGGAATCTTTTTATGAAGGTAAAAAAGACTATCTGTATACGCGGGTTAGCAATCCGAATACAGATGATCTTGGAATGGGTGTAGCAGACCTTGAGGGGGCTCCTAAAGGCATTGCAACTTCTTCAGGTTTATCTGCTATTCTTGCAGGAGTACTTGCTGTTGTTAAGGCTGGCGACCACATTGTGGCTTGTGAAGATCTATACGGAGGTACATACTCTCTTTTTAATGAAGAACTCCCTGACTTCGGCATAGAAGTTTCTTTTGTTGATTTTACTGACATAGAAAAAATTGAGCATGCCATACGTCCAAACACAAAGTTACTTTATACGGAATCAGTAACAAACCCCCTTTTAAGAGTAGAGGATCTAACCCTTCTTAAAGAACTTGGTGAAAAGCACGAACTAATTACAATGATAGATAATACGTTTGCTACTCCGTATCTTCTTCAACCTTATCAAGTTGGAATTGATCTTGTTGTACATAGCGCAACAAAATACATTGGCGGACATAGTGATGTAACAGCAGGCGTACTAGTAGGCAGAGAAGATCTTATGGCTAAAGCAAAAGCCAAAGTGATTAACCTTGGTGCTAACCTTAGTCCATTCGAAGCGTGGCTAGGGTGCCGTGGGTTAAAAACGATGAGTGTACGAATGGAACGGCATGTTAGGAATGCTGCATTTCTTGCAAGCCAACTGAAAGACGTTAAAGGCATAAAGAATGTATATTATCCAGAATATGTAGCTGAAAGAGGATCTGGGGCAATGGTTTCCATTGAATTAGAGGATGCAACCGATGTGAAAACGTTCTTCAAGTCACTAGGATGGGTGAAGATTATACCGACTCTGGCTGGATTAGATACCACCGTTTCTTATCCTATAGCCACCTCCCATCGAACAGTACCTGAAGATACTAGACAGAAGCTGGGGATCAACAAGCAGCTCGTCCGTATTTCTGTAGGAATTGAAAACGAAAATGATATTGTAGAAGCATTCAAAAATGCTGTGGAAAAATCCCTCTAATAGGGGTTTTTTTCTTTTTCTCCTAAAGGTTGCATTCATTACATTTATCTGGTATAGTAGTACTTGTGTCCGAGAGACATATTAAGTTCTTTCATATCGTCGCGGGGTGGAGCAACGAGCGTTACTTCAATGAGACAACATCGAGTTGTTTCGACGGATACGCATCGTAGCATAATCTTGCAGAGGAAGAAACAGTGCACTGCATAAAGAAGCAGGCGCAAATTATTTTTTATATCGTCGCGGGGTGGAGCAGTTCGGTAGCTCGTTGGGCTCATAACCCAAAGGTCGCAGGTTCAAATCCTGCCCCCGCAACCAAAAATTTACCTACGTCGATTAATCTTCCTTGTTAAATTTTTATTGTAGTCCCTTTAGGGGCAACCTAAACTGATAACTTGGTATTATTTCTCACAATCGTAAGTGTATATTGTTCAAACATTGCATAACTTGGTCTCGTGGTGTAGCGGTTAACATGCCTGCCTGTCACGCAGGAGATCGCGGGTTCGATTCCCGTCGAGACCGCCATTTCTAATAGAGCGATAGAATCGCTTTTTTTTTATACTCTAAAATCGTTTTTTTTCCTATAAACCTTAGGAAAAATAGAAGTTTTTCTAAACAAACATGTGAATTTGTCGTTAAGTAAGATAAACTGATAGAAAAAGCACCTTAGGATGAAATTCCTAAGGTTTTTTTATAAAATAGAAAGAGAGATGAGTTTGGTGAAAGATGAATTTGCATTTATTCAATCCATTAAGCCAGCTTATACATTTCGTGAAGAATTGATTCAAGGGATTGGAGACGATGCTGCTCTTTATCGTATTGGATCAGACTGGGATGAAATCGCCTGTGCGGATACAATGGTGGAAGGAATCCATTTCAAAAAAAGTACGCTCTCCCCTTTTCAAATTGGCAGAAAAGCGCTTGCCGTCAATATAAGTGATATCGCTGCTATGGGCGGAATTCCGATGTTTTACCTTGTATCGATATCAGTACCTCAGACAGGCTGGTCGTCTAAGCAGCTGAAAGAAATTTATAAAGGTATGAAAGAAATTGCTGATGACTATGAAATAGATATGATCGGCGGAGATACAGTCTCGACGCGAAGCGATCTTCACATTGCAATTACTGTGATTGGTAAAATCGAGAAAGGACGCAAACTTCTGAGAAGTAATGCGCGAGCTGGAGATATTGTCTTTCTTACTGGACCTGTCGGTGGGTCTGCAGCAGGACTTTCTTCTTTGCTTAAAGGGGAAGGGAATGAAGCCCCTTATGTAAAATATCATCAAGAACCTAGTCCACGAATAAAGCAAGGACGTATTCTCGCAAAAAGTGGGTACCGGATTTCATTAAATGATGTTAGTGATGGAATTGCAAGTGAGTCCCATGAGTTAGCTGAAGCAAGTGGCGTTTCTATTATACTGAATCAGGATACGATTCCAGCTCCTGAGGGCTTCGATGCTTATTCTTCCTTTCAGCGGTTAGAATGGATGTTAAATGGTGGAGAAGATTATGAACTTATCGGAACGGTTGCTGAGGAGAATTGGGAAAAGGTTGTAGAACTTTTCGAGGCGCACGATGAAAAAATTTTTCGGATTGGTTATGTAGAGGATAAGCGGACAAGTGTATGGATGAATTATAAAGATCAAAAATTCAAACTGGACAAGAAGGGTTACAATCACTTCTCGTCTAAGGAATAGGTGATGACCATGAGTGGATATGCTTTCATCATGAAGTCTCCAGATGAAACGATGGAGTTTGGTAAAAAGCTTGCAGAAAAGCTTAAGCCAGGCAGTGTATTAACACTTGAAGGAGATCTAGGTGCTGGCAAGACAACATTTACAAAAGGAATCGGAAAAGGACTAGGCGTTACGAAAGTGGTAAACAGCCCGACTTTTACGATTATCAAAGAATATGAAGGTACAATACCTCTGTTTCATATGGACGCATATCGTCTAGAAGAGAGTGATGAAGACCTTGGTTTTAGCGAATACTTTGAAGGTGAAGGGGTCACTGTAGTGGAATGGGCAAAATTCATACATGACATGCTTCCAAAAGAACTTCTCAGAGTTGAAATTTATCATCAAAGAGAATCAGAACGTCGACTAATATTGAGACCCTTTGGTCCTTTTTATGAGTCGTTATGTAAGGAGTTGCAACATGAGAGTACTAGCCATTGATTCTTCGAATTATTGTATGGGTGTCTCCGTTATGGTGGAAGGCACAATTGTTGGAGAAATCATAACAAATATAAAGAAAAACCATTCGGTTCGGTTGATGCCTGCTATTGAGCAATTGCTAGAAGAGGTTCAATTAAAGCCTACTGACCTTGATCGTATTGTAGTAGCTGAGGGACCAGGTTCTTATACAGGTCTTCGTATTGGCATTAGTATTGCTAAGACGCTTGCTTGGACATTAAACATTCCACTTGTGGGTGTTTCGAGTTTAGAAGTCCTGGGCCAGAACGGCCGTTATTTTTCTGGAGCCATTATTCCCTTTTTTGATGCTAGACGAGGACAGGTCTATTTGAGCGTATATCGAGCAAATGGAACAGATGTCGAGAGAGAAACCGACGATCATATCGTCCTATTTGAAGACTGGTTGAAAGAGAATAAAGATCGCTATGAGCGCTTCTTATTTATTAGTGGCGATTTAAATCTACACAAGGAACAAATCGAAGCGATTTTAGGAGAGAAAGCAACTTTTGCACCGAGTAGCAGTTTGAATGCTCGTCCTTCTGATCTTGCAAGATTAGGGTCTTGTAAAGAACCGGTAGAAGATGTCCATCAGTTTAAACCAAACTATGTAAGAATGGCTGAAGCTGAAGCGAAATGGCTGGCTTCACAGAAAAAGTAGGGGATTAACGATGAATGAGACGGTATCGTTTCGATCGATGACGATTGAAGATATAGAAGCTGTCATGCGAATTGAGCATGCAACGTTCCCTACGCCTTGGAGCAAATCCGCTTTCTATAATGAAATTGTAATTAACCATTTTGCTACTTATCTATTGCTCGAGGTTGGGGAAGAAATAGCGGGATATTGTGGTGTGTGGGTCATCATCGATGAAGCACATATTACAAACATAGCGCTTCATCCGGACTATAGGGGAATGAAGCTAGGAGAAGCACTACTTAAGAAAGCCATTCATTTTGCGAAATTACGTGGAGCGTTGACCATGACTTTGGAAGTTCGCGTATCTAATAAAGTTGCGCAAAACTTGTATCGGAAATTTGGATTTGAAGAAGGCGGCATCCGCAAAAATTATTACACTGATAATCATGAGGATGCGCTAGTTATGTGGGTGAATTTTAATGGAAAATAAAAATGAATTAATACTAGGTATTGAAACGAGCTGTGATGAAACGGCAGTAGCGATTGTAAGAAATGGGAAAAAAGTTTTGGCCAATGTCGTGGCTTCTCAAATTGAAAGTCATAAACGGTTTGGTGGGGTTGTACCAGAAATTGCTTCAAGACATCATGTGGAGCAGATGACGCTGATTTTAGAAGAAGCATTGGACGAGGCAAACGTTACGATGGACGATATTGATGGGATTGCTGTAACGGAAGGCCCAGGACTAGTGGGGGCACTCTTAATAGGTGTGAATACAGCAAAAGCACTTGCTTTCGCTCATCAAAAACCGCTAATCGGTACTCATCATATTGCTGGGCACATATACGCGAATCAGCTTATAGCAGAGCTAACATATCCATTGCTTGCTCTCGTCGTCTCAGGAGGCCATACAGAGCTTGTTTATATGCCATCTGAGGGTGAGTTTGAGGTAATAGGAGAAACGCGTGATGATGCAGCGGGTGAGGCCTATGATAAAGTAGCAAGAACGCTTCAGCTACCTTATCCAGGCGGACCGCATATTGATCGACTAGCGGCGGAAGGCGAGGAATCCGTCCCCCTTCCTCGTGCCTGGCTTGAAAAAGGTTCTTATGATTTTAGTTTTAGTGGCTTGAAATCCGCGGTTATCAATACTGTTCATAATGCAAAGCAAAGAAACGAAGAGTTAAAGCCTGAGGATCTTGCGGCAAGTTTTCAAGCTTCGGTCGTAGAAGTTCTTGTAACTAAAACTTTACGAGCAGCAAAGGAGTATGGAGTGAAACAGGTTGTACTTGCTGGTGGTGTAGCTGCTAATAAAGGACTTAGAAGTTCTTTAACAGAAGCATTCAACGACAGTGAGACAGAGCTTGTGATTCCGCCACTTTATTATTGTACTGATAACGCAGCTATGATTGCAGCGGCTGGAACGATAGCTTATCGTAAAGGGAAGAGATCTAGCTTACAACTTAATGCAAATCCGGGATTAGAACTGGGAATCTAATCCCGGTTTTTTTATTTGAAGAAAAGCCATCCATTTATCAGAAAGCTAAACAGACGTTTTTTCATGTTTAAGGTGAGGTATTTTAATAAGAACAGTTATCCACACGATAGTGGATAATGTGGATATAGGGAGAGGAAAGGGATTCCCTCGCCGTTTTTTTGAAAGTGGTCATTTTGTGGATAATTGGTTATCGACCTGTGGGTAATGTTGATAGTTTTTAAGAAATTAGTCATAACAGGTGATTAATTGTGTATAAGTATGTGGATAGTGTGAATATGTCGGAAAATTCTTACCTAATAAAAAAACAGTCCACAGTGGACTGTTTTTTCTTATGCTTCTTGTAATTGCTCCCATTCTTCCATGAGAGTTTCCGTTTGATGACGAAGATGATCCATTTCTTCATTTAATTTCATTACTTTTTCATGATCTTCAAAAACTTCTGGAATGCAAAGCTCTTCTTCTATTTCTGCGATGCGAACTTCAGCATTGTCGACCTCTTTTTCAATTTCTTCAATTCGTCTTTGCATTTGTCGTTCCTGGCGCTTCGTTTCCTTATCCTGTTGAAAGGTTGATTTAGCAGATGGAGCATCTTGTGTGACATTGTTCTTTTGTTGCTCAAGCGCTGCTAATTCAGCAAGCTCTTGCTTTTTCTCAACATAGTAATCGTAATCACCTAGATAAGGTGTTACGCCATCAGTTGAAAGTTCAATGACGCGCGTCGCGATTCTGTTAATAAAATATCTATCGTGCGAGACAAATAGAATTGTACCAGGAAATTGAATAAGTGCTTCTTCAAGAATTTCCTTACTATCTAGATCAAGATGGTTTGTTGGCTCATCCAGTATTAGTAGATTTGATTTTTGCATCATCAACTTGGAAAGCGCTAGACGCCCTTTTTCGCCCCCACTTAAATCAGAGACATTCTTCAAAACGTCGTCACCAGTGAAAAGAAAGCGTCCTAAAACTGCTCTAATATCTTTCTCGTCTGTTAGTGGGAAGTCATCCCATAGTTCTTTTAAGACGGTTTTGTTCGAGTGAAGATTGGTTTGTTCCTGGTCATAGAAGCCAATTTGAACATTGCTGCCATAGTGAATATCACCATTGAGGAGAGTTTCACCTGATACGATCGCTTTAAGTAGAGTTGATTTCCCAATTCCGTTTGGCCCTACAAGCGCAACGCTCTCTTGGCGCTTCAAATCAAATGTTAGGTTGTCATTTATGGTGTTATTTGGATAGCCAATCGCTAGTTCTCTCAGCGTTAAGACGTCGTTACCAGTTTGCTTATCAATCCCGAACGTAATATTAGCAGATTTCTCGTCGCCTTTAGGTTTATCTAGTCGCTCCATTCGATCAAGTTGCTTGCGACGACTTTGTGCTCGTTTCGTAGTTGAGGCGCGAACGATATTCTTCTGAACAAACTCCTCAAGCTTGGCAATTTCTTTTTGTTGCTTCTCAAACTCTTTTAATTGCTGTTCATACCGTTGTTCTTTTTCATCAAGGTAGTAACTGTAATTACCTTCAAATCTCTCCGCACGATGACGTGATACTTCATAAACTTTATTTACAATTTTATCGAGAAAATAACGGTCGTGAGAGACGATTAATAAGGCACCAGAATAGTTTTGAAGATAGCCTTCAAGCCAAGTAAGTGTTTCGATGTCCAGGTGGTTAGTGGGCTCATCTAGAATAAGTAATTCTGGTTTTGTTAGTAAAAGCTTACCAAGCGCAAGGCGTGTTTTCTGACCGCCACTTAACGTTGAGATTTTTGTGCTGTAATCAAAGTCTTTAAAGTTGAGTCCGTGTAAAACCGTACGAATGTCTGCTTCGTATTTGTAACCGCCCTGATCTTTAAAGGCCACTTGAAGTTCATCGTATTCTTTTAAAATTCGTTCGTATTCAGTTTCATTCTCGTAAACATCAGGATTGCCCATCTTCTGCTCGTAACTCCTGAGTTCAAATTCCATTTTCCGCAAACGATTGAAGACGCCAAGCATTTCTTCCCAGATTGATAAATTTGATTCTAGACCTGTATCCTGCGCCATATAGCCGATGGAGACATCTTTCGGCTTAATAATGTCTCCTGAATCATAGGAAAGCTGACCTGTTATCATTTTGAGAAGGGTGGACTTGCCTGCGCCATTACGTCCGACAAGTGCTACACGGTCTCGTGATTGTACTTCTAATTTAATATTCGATAAAATGGTATCAGCACCAAATGATTTGGTGAGTCCATTAACTTGCAATACGATCATGTTCTTTCACCTCTATTTCCTTCCTTAAATCCGTGAAAAGCGGTTAGTAAGGAAAGGTTATTTCCTGGTGTATCACCGATAGTTCGGCATTATCCGAGTTTCCTTTAAGTTTACCGTAGAGAGGACGAGCTGAGCAACTAAAGGAATGTGCATGAGTTAACAAAAAAAGTCATCAAAAAAACAGCAAAATCGAAAGAAATGGTGTATAGTCACAAGTAGCAGCATTATCCTTCTATCATCTTCGGATGAGGAAAGGGGCAAATATGAGTTCATTTACTCACTTTAATGAAGAAGGCCGAGCAAGAATGGTCGATATTTCTGATAAAACTCCCTCCGTTCGGACTGCAACAGCACGAACGAGCGTAAAGGTGAGTGAAGATATCTATTCTGGTATTCAATCAGGAACGATGAAGAAAGGCGATGTGCTTCAAGTCGCTCAAATTGCCGGAATTATGGCAGCTAAAAAAACATCTGATCTCATCCCCATGTGTCATCCGATAGCGCTTTCTGGCGTTAACCTTCATTTTGACTGGCAGGAGAAGTCGCAAGCCTATGAGCTAATTATTGAGGCTCATGTGAAGACGAGCGGAAGTACTGGCGTTGAAATGGAAGCGCTGACGGCAGCCTCGGCAGCAGCATTGACGGTATATGATATGTGTAAAGCGGTGGATAAAGGCATCGTTATCGGGGAAACCTATCTTGTTACTAAAACAGGAGGTAAAAGCGGGGATTATGCGCGCGAATAACGTGACGATGGAGCGCGGAGATCAATACGGAGGTAGTGTATGGATATTGATCAGACAAAAATTCCGCAGGCGACAGCAAAAAGACTGCCGCTCTATTATCGATATTTAAAAAATTTAAGTGCATCAGGTAAACAGCGCGTTTCGTCAGCAGAGCTTAGCGATGCCATCAAGGTCGATTCTGCTACAATTCGAAGAGATTTCAGTTATTTTGGTGCTCTTGGTAAAAAAGGCTATGGGTACAATGTTCATTATTTGTTATCCTTTTTTAGTAAGACTCTTGATCAGGATGAAACGACAAAAGTCGCGCTTATTGGCGTGGGTAATCTTGGAACGGCTTTCCTGCACTACAATTTCATTAAAAATAATAATACAAAGATCGAACTTGCTTTTGACGCAGACTCTGAAAAAGTAGGACAGGAGATTGGTGGCGTTCCAGTCTATCATATCGACGAGTTTCAAAAGCGGCTGAGAGAAAATGACGTTTCCGTCGTTATCTTAACCGTACCAGTTCATGTTGCTCAATCGATTGCCGATCAGATGGATCAAACAGGAATAAAAGGAATATTAAACTTTACGCCGGCGCGATTAACGGTGCCGGATCACATTCGAGTGCATCATATTGATCTTGCAGTTGAGTTACAAGCACTTGTTTATTTCATGAAACATTATCCAGTATAACGACATGATAAGGAGGTGACACGCATGGGAATGGGTGGCGCAAGTATCGCTTTAGTTGCTGTGGTTGCTTTGATTATTTTTGGACCTAAGAAATTACCTGAGCTTGGTAAAGCGGCAGGAAATACGCTTCGTGAATTTAAAAATGCAACAAAAGGTTTAGCGGATGATGATGATGAACCAAACGAAAAGAAAAATAACGACAAGTAATCGGTTAGGACGGATAGTGAATGGAGGATCAGAAGCAATCCATCTATGATCATTTAGAAGAATTAAGAAAACGGATTATTATTACAGTCGTTTTCTTAATTCTTTCCTTTATTGCGGGGCTGTTTCTGGCTAAGCCAGTCATTGTGTTCTTGCAACATGCTCCTGAAGCGCAGGGTATACCGATGAACGCGTTTCATCTGACTGACCCATTGAAAGTGTATTTCAGCTTCGCTTTTTTAATTGCTTTTATTATGACATCTCCACTGGCGCTTTATCAGCTGTGGGCATTTATTTCACCAGGATTATTTGAACATGAACGGAAAGTGACGCTATCCTATATTCCCGCAGTGTTTATTTTATTTCTTGGTGGTGTATCCTTTTCCTACTTCGTTTTATTTCCGTTTGTCATCGATTTTGTAGGGAATCTTGCTCAAAGTCTTAACATTCAAGAAATGTACGGAGCGAATCAATATTTCAGTTTTTTGTTTCAATTAACGTTGCCATTTGGGTTTGTTTTTCAGTTGCCAGTCATCGTTCTTTTCTTTACAAGGCTTGGTATGTTAAATCCAGCTATGCTTGTACAGATTCGAAAGTATGCCTATTTTGTCCTTCTTGTTATAGCGGGGATGATTACACCACCTGAAATCATTTCACATCTTATGGTTACAGTACCACTGTTACTTCTGTATGAATTTAGTATCATTGTGTCACGATATGGCTATCGTAAAAGATTGCAGGCTGAAGCAAAACGGATTCTTGAGGAAGCTCAGGAAGAGAGCAATAATTAAATGCAAATAAAAAGCGATAGGGGGAGCCCCTATCGCTTTTTGTTATCATCTTTTTTCTTTAGTTCCGTTATCCTTCTTTTCAAGACGAAGAAACGAATAGCATAAACAAAATCTATTGTAGCGAGAACCATAAGCACAATGGTATAAACACTCCATATTTCCCCGTTACTACTAGCGCTTTGAATCGCCAGGTAGGTGAAGAGGGATCCAAGTCCCAAGTAGAAAAAACCCATTACAGTTGGTGAAAGTTTCATGAAAAGAGTCCTCCAATAAACGATTGCATCTCGTTCAGCTGCTTTTCCATCTCCATAATATCATCAGCAAAATAGACGTTAATTAATACAACAAATGTATTCATCGTCATATGAGCAATGATTGGTACAATCAGACGCTTCGTTTTTACATAAAGAAAGGCGAAGGTGAGTCCCATTGCTGTATAAATAAGAATATGAGAAAAGTCAAAATGAATCGCTGCAAAAATAACAGAGCTGAGTATGCCGGCAATCCAAAAATTAAATCGTTTGTATAACGAACCGAAAATAACTTTTCGGAAAACAATTTCCTCAAGAATTGGTCCGATAATTGATGTCACAATAATAAAAACAGGTGCCGCTTTTGCGACTTCTATCAGCATTTCTGTGTTTTCAGAACCAGGATCAATCCCAAATACGTTCATTTCGATCATCGCAGCAATAATCTGGGAAGCATAAGCCATGAATACGCCTAGAATGCTCCATCCAACCGCCTGACCAGGAGAGACGCGCTTTGAGCGTTCAAAAGGGACGTCCGGAGTGGAACGGAGAAGAAATAGCATGATAATCAGTGCTGTCAGAAAACTAAAGACTGACCAAGTGACGACCGGATCAGGGATGTTTAATTCCTGAAGTAGGGGAACGCCTACTAATCCTGAGAGCTGCATTACAATATAAGTAATCAATATAGTCCAATAATGTTTGGCCAAGAAGCATAACTCCTTTTAATGGTTTGCATGCCGTAAATGGCATTTTGCATACTCGTATTAGTTTAACACACTTTCTTAAGGGAATGCCGTTCATAAGACTTCGTATAACTGGTTTATATAGCCATATCGAATATAATCGAAAAACAGGCCATAAGTCTTATCAGTTTATGTCACATAGTGACGAGTAACGGAGAAAATAAAAAACTGAAAAAAAATCAACTTTAGTACTTGCAAAAGAATAGTGAATTATTTATTATATACATGTGTTAGCACTCGACGATGGTGAGTGCTAAAAAACGAATCAAACCATAATTTCCATCTGAGGAGGGTGTTTGAGTTGTTAAAGCCTTTAGGTGATCGAGTAGTCATCGAACCAATTCAATTAGAAGAAAAAACGTCTAGTGGGATCGTACTTCCAGATTCTGCGAAAGAAAAGCCACAGGAAGGTCGCGTCGTGTCTGTAGGTAGCGGTGCACTAACTGATGGTGGAGAGCGTGTAGCTCTTGAAGTATCAGAAGGCGACGCTGTTATTTACAGTAAGTATGCTGGTACTGAAGTGAAGTATGACGGTAAAGAGTATTTGATTCTTCGTGAAAACGATATTCTTGCAGTCGTAGGTAAGTAAAAACAAAAATAAAAAGCACTACATACATTTAGGAGGGTAACAAATGGCAAAAGATATTAAGTTCAGTGAAGAAGCCCGTCGCGCAATGCTTCGCGGTGTTGATTCTCTTGCGAACGCAGTTAAAGTTACACTCGGACCAAAAGGACGTAACGTTGTCCTCGAGAAGAAATTCGGATCTCCACTTATCACGAATGATGGTGTAACGATCGCGAAAGAAATCGAGCTTGAAGATGCATTCGAAAACATGGGTGCAAAGCTTGTCGCTGAAGTAGCTAGCAAAACGAATGACGTTGCCGGTGACGGTACAACAACTGCAACCGTTCTTGCGCAAGCTATGGTACGTGAAGGTCTTAAAAACGTAGCATCTGGTGCGAACCCAATGGTTATCCGTAAAGGAATTGAGAAAGCAACTAGAGCTGCTGTTGAAGAGCTTAAAAACATTTCTAAGCCAATCGAAGGCAAAGAGTCAATCGCACAAGTTGCGTCAATCTCTGCTGCTGACGAAGAAGTAGGTCAATTGATCGCTGAAGCAATGGAGCGCGTTGGTAACGACGGCGTTATCACTGTTGAAGAATCAAAAGGATTTGCTACTGAGCTAGAAGTAGTAGAAGGTATGCAGTTCGATCGTGGATATGCATCTCCTTACATGGTTACAGACTCCGACAAAATGGAAGCTGTCCTAGAAGATCCTTATATCCTTATCACTGATAAGAAAATTGCAAGCATCCAAGATGTTCTTCCAGTACTTGAGCAAGTGGTTCAACAAGGTAAACCACTTCTTATGATTGCTGAAGACGTTGAAGGTGAAGCACTTGCAACACTAGTTGTGAACAAGCTTCGCGGAACGTTTAACGCAGTAGCTGTTAAAGCTCCTGGCTTCGGTGACCGTCGTAAAGCAATGCTTGAAGACATCGGTACACTTACTGGCGCTGAAGTGATCACAGAAGATCTTGGTCTTGACCTTAAGCAAGCGAACATGACTCAGCTTGGTCGCGCTTCTAAAGTTGTTGTAACGAAAGAAAACACAACAATCGTTGAAGGCTCTGGCGAAACTGATAAAATTGCTGGTCGCGTAAACCAAATCAAAGCTCAGCTAGAAGAAACAACTTCTGAGTTCGATAAAGAAAAGCTTCAGGAACGTCTTGCTAAGCTTGCTGGCGGCGTAGCTGTCATCAAAGTTGGTGCGGCAACTGAAACTGAATTGAAAGAGCGTAAACTTCGCATTGAAGATGCTCTTAACTCAACTCGCGCAGCGGTTGAAGAAGGAATCGTATCCGGTGGTGGTACAGCGCTAGTGAACGTCGTTAAGGCTGTTCAAGCTGTAGAAGCTTCTGGAGACGAAGCAACTGGCGTTAAGATTGTTCTTCGTGCCCTAGAAGAACCAATCCGTCAGATCTCTCACAACGCTGGTCTTGAAGGATCTGTTGTGGTTGAGCGCCTTAAAGGCGAGAAAATCGGTATTGGCTTTAACGCCCTTACTGGTGAGTGGGTAAACATGGTTGACGCTGGTATCGTTGACCCTACAAAAGTAACTCGTTCTGCTCTACAAAATGCAGCATCCGTATCTGCTATGATTCTTACTACGGAAGCAGTAATCGCTGATAAGCCTGAAGAAAATGCAGGCGGCGGTGGCATGCCTGATATGGGCGGCATGGGTGGAATGGGCGGTATGGGCGGCATGATGTAATTCATGCTCCCATCTGCTCAGAATACCTGAGTGAATGGAAAGCTTCCTCCAGTTTTATGACTGGGGGAAGCTTTTTTTGTATTAAAACTTGAGAATAGATAAATCACATCCTATTCTGTCTATATTACAAAAAATACTTGTAACAGCAAGTCTATCGGTATAAAATAAAACAACAGGTCATCTGATGACTTGTTGTTTTATGATTTTGACTGAAAACGCTAACAAAAATGAAGCTATTAAAACGGAGGGATGTTGATGTTACTACTTGTAGCTTTAAGTGCCATTTTAGCCCCATTTCTCTTTCTGGTGCTCCTTCGGATGCCGGCTAAAAAGGGAATGTTCTTCAGCGCAATCATTGTGATCATCTTATCTTTTTTAGTATGGGGAGTAGAGGGAGACGTCATTTTAGCTTCTGTTTTAGAAGGATCGCATAAGGCGCTCACGATTTTATTTATTTTGTTCGGGGCGATCGCGTTATTAAATACTCTTCGTCGAACGGGCGCTGTGAATCGCATTAATCAAGGGTTTCGAAATATTTCAACGGACATGCGGGTCCAAATTGTCATTGTCGCTTTTTTATTTGGGGCTTTAATTGAAGGGGCTGCAGGGTTTGGTACTCCAGCGGCATTGACGGGACCACTGCTTGTAGCGTTAGGTTTTACACCGTTGGCAGCTGCAGCAATTGCTCTTATCGCAGATAGCTCATCCGTCTCTTATGGCGCTGTCGGTACGCCGATTCAAGTTGGACTTAGTAATCTACCAGATGCGGGTTTGTCTTTTTATCAAGATATAGGGGTGCAAGTTGCTTTTTTTGATTTATTTGCTGGTACGTTTATTCCGTTTATATTAGTTGTCGTTCTAATTGTCTTTTTTGGAAAGAAGAAAGGTTTGAAGGATGGCGTTGAGATGCTGCCATGGACATTATTGATTGGACTTACTTATACGTCATCTGCATATATCTATGCGGTTTTGTTCGGTCATGAGTTTGTTGCGATTTTAGCTTCTCTTACTGGCTTAGTTGTCGCTACGATCACTGCAAAGAAAGGGTTTTTGCTTCCAAAGACTTCGTGGCAGGATGCCCTTCAAGAGGATTTTGTTATTGAAGAAAAAGGATCTAATATGGGATTAGCATCAGCGTGGTCTCCTTACTTGATTATTGTAGGTCTATTGTTAATGACGCGAATTGTACCTTCCATAAAGAACTTTACATTAAGTTGGGTGGATTTATCCTGGACGAATATTATCGGGATCGAGGGTATAACGTCCAAGTGGCAAGTCTTGTATTCACCAGGTTCCGTATTAATTTTGGCAACGATTATTGCAGTGGTCATTCAACGAAAATCTTTCCGTCATTTTTCGGCTGCTGCAAAGGAATCGATTGTATCGATGAAAGATGCCGCTTTAGCGTTATTCGCTACCTTAGCTTTAGTACAGGTTTTTACGAACTCAGGCATGAATACGAATGATTTGATTAGCATGCCTCAATACATAGCGCAAACCCTTGCGAGTGGATTTGGTTCCATGTGGGTGCTTGCGGCACCGTTTCTTGGTGAATTAGGAGCCTTTATTACCGGAAGTGCAACAGTGTCAACGCTAACCTTTTCCCCTATCCAATATAGCATTGCGGAGGAAACGGCTCTTGCGAAGGATACAATTTTATCGCTACAGGTGATTGGCGCTGCTGCAGGCAATATGATTTGTGTTCATAATGTGGTAGCGGCAGGGACAGTCGTTGGTCTTTCTGGAAAAGAAGGGGACATCATTCGAAAAACGCTATTACCAGCTCTGCTATACGGATTATTGGTGGGATTAGCAGCCTTATTCACGACGGTACTGTTATAATGACCCGATAACTTTTCCATTTGTAAGATTTAGAGTAAAATAGAAGTAACATATGATGGGAAGTTGGAGGAAGAATGGTGGAATACAAACCGATTCGATCGAAAAAGATCTATGAACAAGTTGCAGATTCTCTACTCGAATCGTTAAAAAGTGGCAGCTTAAAGTCAGGAGATAAACTCGATAGCGTAGAAGTGTTGGCAAAGAACTTCAATGTTGGAAGGTCTGCTATACGAGAATCTTTAAGTGCGCTTCGAGCAATGGGAATTCTTGAAATGCGACAGGGGGAAGGGACGTATGTGAAGTCCTTTGATGCTTCGCGTTTTTCGCTTCCAGTATCCGTAGCATTTTTGATGAAATCAGAAGATCTAAAAGAATTATTGGAAGTGCGGAAGATTCTAGAGGTCGGCGCAGCGGGATCAGCAGCTTCCTCACATCAAGAAGAAGATTTGTCTCCTATGAAGGACGCCCTTAGGAAGATGGAAGAGGCAAAAGGTAGTGGGGAGATTGGTGATCAGGCAGACTTAGCGTTTCATATGGCTTTGGTTAATGCGAGTCACAACCAAATGCTGATTAACTTAATGAATAGTGTTTCTGAAATTATGATACAAGCGATGCGAGAAACGCGAAAATTACTGCATACGCCGGAAGGCACAGAACGTTTGTTACAGGAACATGAAAGAATATTAGATGCGATTGAATCTCGTAATGAGGAAAAAGCACGAGAGGCGATGTTAGCACATCTTAACAATGTGGAAGATTCACTAGCCCACTTTATAAAATAAGGGATCTGATATTAGCAGTTTCCTTTTTTATTTATCATGGTCATCAGATGACCTTATGTTTAAAATAGGAGGTATTATTATGAAGGTTTCGTTATTTATTACTTGTTTATGTGACACGTTCACGCCTGATGTAGGGAAGGATACGGTGGAATTGTTAGAGCGCTTTGGATGTGAAGTGGACTTTCCAGCTAGACAGACGTGCTGTGGACAACCAGCTTATAACAGCGGATACAAAAGCGAGTCGATTAAAGGGTTGAAACAAATGATCAAGGCATTTGAACAATCTGAATATGTCGTTGGACCTTCAGGTTCATGCGTCCATATGATTAAAGAATATCCGAAAGTGTTAGCTGATGAACCGGAGTGGGCTGAAAGAGCACGTAAGTTGGCAGGCAAAACATATGAGTTAACACAATTTATAGTTGAAGTGCTAAATGTAAAAGACGTTGGTTCAACGTTTACTGGAACGGCAACATATCATCCTTCTTGTCATATGACTCGTTTATTGGGTGTGAAGGATGCTCCGAGAATTTTATTGGAAAATGTAGAAGGACTAAATCTTATTGATCTGCCACTGAAAGAGGATTGTTGTGGATTTGGAGGTACATTCGCTGTCAAAAATTCTTTGATATCTGGAGAGATGGTGCAAGAGAAAGCGGAGCATATTGGAGAGACGCAAGCGGATTATTTAATTGGTGGAGACATGGGGTGCTTAATGAATATGGGTGGTCGTTTGCGTAGAAATGGACAGGAAGTAAAGTTTCTTCATATTGCACAAGTATTGAACGCTCAGTAAGGAGGGATAAAATGAGTATTAAAATTGGTCAAAAATCTTATGGTGATCGTATCCAAGATGGTCTGAGTAATTCCTTTATGAGAAAAGCTGTTTCTGGAGCTCAAGGTCGCTTCCGCTCGGGTCGATTAAAAGCAGCAGAAGAACTTGGTGATTGGGAAGATTGGAGAACCCTTGGTGAAGAGATTCGTTCTCATACGATGGAAAATCTGGATTATTATTTGCATCAATTGAGTGAACAGGTGGAAAACAGAGGTGGGACCGTCTTTTTTGCTAAAACTGCGGAAGAAGCGAACGAGTATATTCAGGAGATCGCGAAGAAAAAACAAGCAAAAAAAGTAGTTAAATCAAAATCAATGGTGACAGAAGAAATTGGCTTGAATAAAGCACTAGAAAAGAGCGGGTGTGAAGTTGTCGAATCGGACCTTGGTGAGTGGATTTTACAATTGGATGAAGATCCACCATCTCATATCGTGACGCCAGCGCTTCATAAAAACAAAGAGCAAATTCGCGAAACGTTTATGAAGAAGAAGGGATATACCGGTTCGGATGATCCCGTTGAGCTAGCCGCATATGCACGAGAGCAATTGCGTCAGGACTTTCTAGAAGCAGATATTGGGGTTACGGGATGCAACTTTGCGGTTGCGGAATCTGGAGCAATTACGCTTGTTACGAATGAAGGAAATGCGAGGATGGTCACATCTCTTCCTGATACTCAGATTTCTGTGATGGGAATGGAACGAATTGTGCCAACTTGGGAGGACTTAGAAGTCGTTGTTAGTTTGTTGACTCGTGCAGCTGTTGGTCAAAAACTTACGAGCTATATTACAGCATTAACTGGAACGCGGCTCGAAGATGAAGTAGATGGCCCGGAAGATTTTCATCTTGTCATTGTAGACAATGGACGTTCGAAAATACTAGGAACTGAGTTTCAATCGGCTCTTCATTGTATTCGCTGTGCTGCGTGTATTAACGCGTGTCCGGTTTATCGTCATGTTGGTGGGCATTCGTATGGATCGATTTACCCAGGACCGATTGGAGCTGTACTAACCCCTCTGCTGGATGGATATGAGGATCACAAGGATCTCCCATATGCTTCGACCTTATGTGCTGCATGTACCGAAGCATGCCCTGTCAAAATTCCTCTTCATGAGCATTTGATTCGCCATCGCGAAATCATCGTGGAACGCGAAAAAATGACGACTAAAGCAGAGAAAATGATGATGATGGGTTTCGCTAAATGGGCCTCCACACCAGCGGCCTATAAATTGTCGACGAAAATGGCCAGAACGACGCTAAAGCCCTGGACAAAAGACGAATATATCGAAAAAGGTCCAGGTCCGATGAAAGGCTGGACGGAGCAACGAGATTTCCCTGCACCATCGAAGGAGCGTTTCCGGGATTGGTATCGACAACGAGAGCAAAGGAGTGATCATTAATGGCTATTCATAACCGGGAAGCATTTTTGGACAACCTCGCTGAGCAACTGGGTCGAACGCGGAGAACGAAAGTGGAATCGCCTGTTTATTCTGTTCATCCGCAGGAGCGTGTTTTTCAAGATGCAACTCAAGGTGAGCTAGTCGAGAAATTAGAAGAACAGTGTAAAGTCATTCATACTTCTTTTACGAGTACGAAATTAGAAACTCTTGGAGAAACGTTACGGACTGTACTCAACGACTATGGTGTAACCAAAGTTGTTGGTGCAGCAGGGCCGAGGAATGATGCAACTCACTTGAGTACCGTGTACGCAGAACTTCAATCTGAAGGCTATGATATTCATCTTTGGGATGAGAACAAAGGACGAGAAAATGTTACTTTTGCAGAACAGGCGGGAGCAGGGATTGTGTTCAGTGATATTACACTGGCCGAATCCGGAACCGTCACGCTGTTTAACGATCGCTATAACGGTCGTTCGATTAGCTTGCTTCCGGAAACGTTCATTGCCATTGTTCCAAAGAGTACGCTCGTACCTCGAATGACGCAAGCGAGTCAATTGATTCATGAAGAAGAAAAGAAAGGAAATCCAGTTTCCTCCTGTGTAAGCTTTGTGACTGGACCAAGTAACAGTGCCGATATTGAAATGAATTTAATTGTCGGTGTGCATGGGCCGGTGAAAGCGACGTATATCCTGGTTGACGATTTGTGATGATTTATAGTGAAAGTTCGTGGGAAGAAAGTTTACAGTCGGTAAGGTCATATATCAAGGTGGGCGTCTTACCTCAATCACGTTAAATCACCTGTATGGTGTAATTCAAACTCCCCTTCCGTCCGGTATTTCCGGATTGAAGTTCAAAAGCATTCTCTTGGTGATGAGCCAAGAGGATGCTTTTTGTTTTGTTCCAAAAGGAATTTTTTTCTAAATCAGTCTTAAGACGGAGTATTTTTCAAACTGAGGGTCATCGTCTAGATTTCTATGATTCGCTACACTTAAAGTATCAAAACAGCAGGGGTGTTAGTAATGGCGATGAAAGAAAATGTTATGGAAAGAATGCCGGATGTAATATCAGACCAGATTGACTCCATATTTAAAAATAAAAATTTCCTTCTTTTATGGGCGGCAGCTTTTTTATCAAGCTTTGGCATTTCCTTCTTTCTTTTTGCTGAGAGCTGGTACGTTGTGAATGTTTTAAATCTTGAAGCTTCACTCGGACTCATTTACATTGCTTCAAGTATTCCTAGACTAGTATTTATGGTGATAAGTGGAACGGTAGCGGATCGCATGAGTAAGACGAAGATCATGTTCTTATCTGATTTTTCAAGAGGGGTCCTTCTTGGTGGTTTAGTACTCTGGTTTATATTTGGAGATATCACTCTTTGGACATTTGTCGGAGTTGCCTTCTTCTTTGGGATTCTGGATGCTTTTTTCTGGGCAGCAGAGAGTGCTGTCATCCCATCGATTATTCGAAAAGAAAATCTGACTCGAGGCAATTCCATTATTCAAATGACCAACCAGGCATCGTTTATTATTGCACCTATGCTCGCAGGATTACTTATTGCTTTTGGAAGCTATGAAATCGTCTTCGCTGTAACAGCGCTAATGCTTTTTCTTGGAAGCGTATTGATTTATTTGATGAAAATCCCAAAACAAGAAGCAGAGCAGGATAATCAAGACCAAACTTTTTTTGAAACTTTTAAAGAAGGTCTTCTCTATGTGAAAGAGTCTAGGATTCTGGTAGTAGTTGTACTAACAACGGTCTTTATGAATCTATTTCTCGTTGGACCACTGTCCATGGGGCTACCTCTTTTTGTGAAAACAGTCTTAAATGGAGATGCATTTGCTTTCAGTTTAATGGAAGCAGGGGCGGCGGTTGGAATGTTAATTGGGGCAGTAGTAATCGGTATCCTTAATCTAACGAAAGGACGAGGAAAAGTAGCTTTGCTTGCGTTAATCGTTTCTGGTTGTGCTTTTATAGGTCTGAGTTTCTCGACAGAGCTATGGATGAGTATTGTCATGCTCGTTATTTTTGGAGCGTGTCTTTCTGGAAGTAACATCCCTTTATTTTCTGCAATTCAGTCATTGATCCCAGAGAATGTGCTAGGGCGAGTAATGGGTTTGCTGTCTTTAGCTTCAATGGGGCTTATTCCTGTTAGCTATGCGATGACTTCCCTTCTTCTCTCAGCAGGAATTGGCATTCAACATATCATGTCAGGCGGTGCGTTTCTAGTTGTGTTGTATGCTTGCTTCGTCTATGTGAAATATCACGAATTGAGAAATGTAGATTAATGCGATGATGGTTTCATAGACCAATCAGATTGAATAATCGAGCATAGTAATGAATATCTAATAATCTAAAATATGGTTTGATCTTACTTTATTCGGGGAACCTTCTTATATAAGAATTTACATATATTAGCGGGAGGTATTACTGTGAGTGAAGACAATAAGAAAAAAGAACAACTAGAACAATATAGCACAAATGATAAAGGGAAAATGACGACAAATCAGGGCCTGAAAGTTTCGGAAGATGAATTTTCCCTTAAAGCCGGTGAACGCGGACCGACATTGATGGAAGACTTTCATTTCAGAGAAAAAATGACGCATTTCGACCATGAGCGTATACCTGAACGTGTCGTACACGCAAGAGGATTTTCCGCTCACGGTGAATTTGAAGTATATGATTCATTGGAAGAGTATACAGATGCTGAATTCTTAAAAGATCCTTCCAGAAAAACGCCAGTATTTGTTCGGTTTTCAACGGTGGCAGGTTCAAAAGGTTCTTCTGAAACGGTTCGAGATGTGAGAGGATTCTCAACGCGTTTCTATACAGATGAAGGGAACTACGATTTAGTTGGGAATAACATGCCAGTCTTTTTCATTCAAGATGCCATTAAATTCCCTGACTTAATTCATGCGGTCAAACCTGAACCTCATAACGGTATGCCGCAAGCTGCCTCTGCTCATGATACGTTCTGGGACTTTATTGCTAACAATCAAGAATCAGCACACATGGCGCTATGGGCAATGTCAGACAGAGCGATCCCTCGAAGCCTACGTATGATGGAAGGTTTTGGCGTTCACACATTCCGGTTTGTGAATGCAAAAGGAGAAGCGCGGTTTATTAAGTTTCACTGGAAACCAAAGTTGGGCGTACACTCGCTCGTGTGGGATGAAGCGCAAAAAATCTCAGGCAAAGATGCTGATTTCCACCGCGGAGACTTATATGAGTCCATTGAAAATGGCGACTATCCTGAGTGGGAACTAGGCGTGCAAATTATCAAAGAAGAAGATGAATTTAACTTTGACTTTGATGTTCTTGATCCAACTAAGATTTGGCCAGAAGAAGATATCCCTGTAAAAATCGTTGGGAAAATGACATTAAACCGAAATGTCGAGAACGTATTTGCTGAAAACGAACAGGTTGCTTTTCATCCTGGTAATGTCGTAAAAGGCATCGACTTTTCCAATGACCCGCTACTTCAAGGGCGCTTGTTCTCTTATACAGATACACAGATCAATCGTTTCGGAAGTGCAAATTATCATGAATTGCCGATTAATCGACCTGTTTGCCCGTTCTTTAACAATCAGCGTGATGGCTTTATGCGTCAAACAATTAACAAAGGTCAGGTAAGCTATCACAAAAATTCTCTTGCAGATAATCAGCCAGAACCAGCTACAGAAGAAGAGGGTGGCTATGTTCATTATCAGGAGAAAGTAGAAGGTCATAAGGTTCGCGCACGCAGTGAAAGTTTTAAAGACCATTTCTCTCAAGCGGTTCTTTTCTATAACAGCATGAGTGATGTGGAGAAAGAACATATCAAGAATGCCTTTAGCTTTGAGCTCGGCAAGCTAAAGAGTAAGTCAGTTCAGCAACAAGTGGTCGATATGCTTTCGAATATCAATCTTGACCTTGCTCAAACCGTTGCTCAGAATGTTGGAACTAAAGAACCTACAAAAGGTGGATCAGATATCACTAAGACATCACCTGCGCTTAGCCAACTAAATACAACGTTTACTGCGGATACTAGAAAAGTAGGTGTCATTGTAGACGATGGATTTAATGGAGAAGAACTCATACAAGTGCTTAATCAGCTTAAAGAAAAAGGCATTAAGCCTGAGCTCATTAGTGACAAGCGTGGTGTGAAAAAAGCCACTGACGGAGCCGAGGCTGAAATTGATCATACGTTCCTTACAAGCGAATCCGTTTTATTTGATGCTATTTATGCGGTTGGTGGAAATCAGGAAAGCAAAGGATTCTATCAATCCGCTAATTACTTTATCAATGAAGCATTCTCACACTTTAAACCGATCGGTGGAACGCATGAAGGGATGAAGTGGCTAGAGAATAACGACTTAGTAGGTCAACCAGGAGTAGTCACTGGTAAAGATATGAATACATTCGTGAAAGAGTTCAGTGAAGCTATTGCAACGCATCGTCATTGGGATCGTGAGCTAGTATAATGGAATAGAATGAAGGAAGAGAGGATTAGATCCTCTCTTTTTTAGTGGAATAAGTGAAAATCCTTGTTCAACCTTCAATTACTTCTTTTAACACTACCGCATGATTATGCTCCATATCCTTTGCCCCAAATAAAAGAACAAGTCTTTCGTTTGTAGCCATTTTCTTTAGTTCTTGTAATTTCGTCTGTGCCGTCTTACTTCCATTGATTTCTTCTTGATATGCTTTCTTAAAGTCTTCAAACTTATCAGGATCATGATCAAACCATTTTCGTAACGAAGAACTTGGTGCGATTTCCTTCATCCATTCATTTAATTTGGCTTTTTCTTTTGAAATGCCTCTCGGCCATACGCGGTCAATTAGAATACGATTCCCTTCAAGCGGGTAATCTTCTCCATAAATTCGTCTAAGAATAACTGACATTTAAACCACCTTCCGGATTTATTGGTTTCGTATTAGTAGTATATAACTTAAAAAAAGAAGTCAATCCTAGCGATTAGGATTGGCTTCTTTTTGATTTACCTTCTTAACATCCCATGTGGATCAATGACAAACTTTTTTGATACACCACTATCAAACTCATTATACCCTTGAGGTGCTTCATCGAGACTGATAACGGTTGCATTTACAGCTTTCGCGATATCCGCTTTTCCATTTAAAATCGCCATCATTAATTGACGGTGATACTGCATGACAGGTGTTTGTCCTGTAACAAAATGGTGGGCTTTTGACCAGCCAAGTCCAAATCTTACTTTAAGTGAGCCTTGCTTGGCATCTTTGTCATCTGCTCCAGGGTCCTCTGTTACATATAACCCTGGAATCCCCATCTTTCCTCCAGCTTCTACAACATCCATCATCGTATTTAGCACAATTGCCGGCTGCTCTTCGTTATCTGTTCCATGACCATAAGCTTCGAAACCAACTGCATCGATCGCACAATCCACTTCAGGTATACCGAGTATTTGTTCGATTTGTTCGCCGGGATCGTTGTGTTCTTTTAGATTAATTGTTTCACACCCGAAACTCCGTGCTTGAGCGAGACGTTCTTCTTTTAAATCGCCAACGATCACAACAGCAGCACCAAGTAACTGAGCAGAATGGGCTGCAGCGAGTCCAACTGGTCCTGCTCCAGCGACATACACAGTGGACCCTGTCGTTACTCCTGCACTAATCGCTCCGTGGTAGCCGGTAGGAAAAATATCCGATAGCATCGTTAAGTCGAGGATTTTCTCCATCGCTTTCTCTTTATCGGGAAAGGCTAGTAATTGAAAGTCTGCATAAGGAACCATCACATATTCGGACTGGCCACCAACCCAGCCGCCCATATCAACGTATCCGTAAGCTGCGCCCGGACGTTCAGGATTTACGTTTTGACAAATATGGGTGTCCTGACGCTTACACATTTTGCATCGACCGCAAGCAACATTGAATGGAACAGAGACAATATCTCCTTTTTTAATGAATTCAACATCTCGTCCAACCTCAATCACTTCTCCGGTAATTTCATGGCCGAGAACTAAACCAGAAGGAGCAGTTGTCCGACCGCGCACCATATGCTGATCGCTCCCGCATATATTCGTCACGATATTCTTCAAGATTACTCCATGTTCACATTTACGGCCGACATTACTCTTGGGAACGCCGGGACCCTCACGAAGAACTAAATCCGGATAGCTAATATCCTGAACTTCTACACGACCTGCACCTGTATAAACGACACCGCGATTACCTACCATTTAATTTCCTCCTTTTCGTTTTAGACGAGTGGGACGAGAGGCATAGCGTAATCTTATGTACTCACCTCATTATAATGGTTTGAAGATTCAGGATTCTTTTGGTGTTTTCATCTGAAAATTGTATTCCCTTTTTCATCCAGTATGAAACGATTTGCGATGTAGCTAGTCATATCTTTATTTGGATCAATAATGAAATTATAGGAAAACTCGCTTCTTATTAACGTGCCTAAAGTATTTTTTGTTACAATAAGGTTATGAGTATTCAGACATTTACTCTTGCTAATTTGTTGGAAAATTGATAGGTAAAGAGACCTGTTTTTAAAATAAAAATTTTGAGAATGACTATTGGAGGAATCAGCTATGAGTTCATCGTACCAATTTGATGCGTACCACCCGGCTGTCAAACAAGTGATTGAAAATATTGAGAAAGTGATGGTTGGTAAGCGAGACGTAACAGAATTAAGCCTGGTTGCCCTGCTTGCTGGAAGTCATGTCCTTCTGGAGGATGTACCGGGTGTTGGTAAAACGATGATGGTTCGTGCTCTTGCAAAATCAGTAGGTGCAAAGTTTAATCGAATTCAATTCACACCAGACTTACTTCCGTCTGATTTAACAGGTGTATCCATTTTTAATCAACGTGAAATGAAATTCGAATTTCGTAAAGGGCCGTTATTAGGCAATATTATTTTGGCAGATGAAATTAACCGAACGTCACCTAAAACACAGTCGGCTCTTCTAGAAGGAATGGAAGAGGGGAATGTAACGGTTGATGGAGAAACGCACATTCTTCCACAGCCGTTTTTTGTTATGGCGACTCAGAATCCGATCGAATACGAGGGAACGTATCCTCTGCCGGAAGCTCAGCTTGATCGCTTCTTATTGAAATTACGAATGGGCTATCCATCTCCTGAAGAAGAACTTGAAGTATTGAATCGTACGGAACACGCGCATCCAATTGACTCGATTGGGACGGCCCTTGAGCTGGAAGACCTTCTTGAGATGCAGAAAAAGGTGAAAGCTGTGTTTGTTGAAGGGTCTGTTAAACAATACATTATCGATATCGTGAGTAGAACGAGAAATAACTCATCTATTTATCTTGGAGCTAGTCCACGCGGGTCACTCTCACTAATGAAAGCGTGTCAGGCGTATGCGTTCATGCGCAATCGCGATTATGTACTACCTGACGATGTGAAATTCTTAGCTCCTTTTGTATTATCCCATCGCATCATTCTTAAATCAGAGGCTGCGTTTGAAGGACAGAAGCCTGAGGAGATTATTAAGGAGATTCTTCATCGTGTAAGAGTTCCTCTTCAAAAGGAAGAGAAAGTGAAATGAGAGAGAAGCTAGCGAATAACAGAGTGTTAAAGTTTTTCTTTTTAGCACTGCTTTTCCTGATTACTTTTTCGTATGCGATGTTTCAGGGAGGTTTTGTGAGCTGGTTCTTGTTCTATAGTTTTTTACCTTTCGTTATCTATTCTATCCTTCTTATTTTCTATCCCTTGAGCGCAATCAAGATGACGCGATTGATCAGTCATACAGAATTAACAGATGGACAGGAGTTAACTGTTACGATCCAGATAGAGCGGAAAAGTCACTTTCCTCTTTTTTATTTAGTTGTTGAAGATATGCTTCCTGATCGGTTAGCTCCGTTTGCTAGAGAAGCCTCCTCAAGGTATCAAAAACGTTCACTTGCCTTGCTTCTTCCCATGTTCAAAAAAGAGTTAACTTATCGGTATACAATTAAGCCAATTCCGAGAGGAGAATACCATTTTAAGAAACTACGCTGTCGAACGGGGGACCTCTTTGGATTTGTCCAACATGAGAATATGATAGAGAACGATCAAGCGGTTTATGTTCTACCGCAATATCAAGAAATATCATGGTCTCCCTATAATCAGCAGCTCTCTGGGACGAGACCTTCTCCACGTAAAGCAGATTTAGATTATTCTACGGCAGTTAGTGTTCGAGATTATGTACCAGGAGATAAATTGTCATGGATTGATTGGAAAGCAACCGCGCGAGGTTCGAAACTATTAACCAAGCAATTTGAACAACAAATTAGCCAGGATTATATGGTCTTCCTCGATCGAGAGACCGATCACTATGGTCGTGTAGATTCACCTTTATTCGAGAAGGGTGTAAGACTAGCTGCTTCCGTGACAAACGCTGCTTTAAAGCAGAATGCGATGATCGGTCTTGTTTCCTCAGGAAAAGATCATTCTGTTCTGAATATTAATGGTGGAAGAGCACAACGAAGGAGAGTATTTCATCATCTCGCACGAGTTCAAGCTAACGGGATAACAACGTTTGATACAGTTGTTAAAAGAGAGGCTCATCATTTCCCTGCTGGAACAGGTGTTATGATCATTAGTCCTTCGCTTGATGGGGCATTCACTTCTACGTTAAAAGAGCTTGTTGCACGAAAGGTTCAAGTGGAATTCTTTTATGTCACTGAGCACATTACGTTAGCGCAACAGGCTGAGCTTAATCAGCTTACTCTATACGGTGTTAAAGCACACGTGATTGCGGGAGATTCGTTTAATGAGGAAATAAAAGGGGGTGGGAAGCGTGCAACAAGGTAATGAAAAAACAGATTGGCTTTACGCGCTTCTCCTCTATGGATTGGGTTTTCTTCTGTTCTGGGAATGGCTACGACCTCTTTCGATCATTTCAGATACAGGTCAAACAGAAATTTTTATTCTGTTTACGGCATTTTTATTTTTGCTATCTTATTTTCAGCTACCTTTTTGGCTATCTTTCCCGATTAAAGGAGTGGCGTTAGTATATGCTCTACATGCCATGTTTTTTCCGGGACCGTTCTTTGAATTTCTGTGGGTAGATTACTTTCTATCAGACTTTTCACAGAACGTCGGTTTTCTATTTGATGGTAGTTTTGATCGTTTGTCAAATGTATTTCGAACCTTCTTGTTTTTCATATTGCTCTGGCTTATAAGTTATTTAATGCAATACTGGTTAATTCAAACAAGACGGATTTTCTTATTTCTATTAGTGACGATCGTTTACATTTCGGTTATTGATACCTTTACAACTTATCAAGCGGATAATGCGATTATTCGTATTGTGATCATTGGTTTTGTATTACTAGGTCTTCTTCAAATTCTGCGAATTCAAGAACAAGAGGGAGTTATTTTTTCAAAAGGTCGCTTCCCTGTCTATTGGCTTATGCCACTAGTTGTTGTTATTGCTTTTTCTTCTATATTCGGTTATATCGCTCCGAAGGCTGAGCCGCAATGGCCGGATCCGGTACCTTTCCTGAAGAAAACGACTGGAGATGGTGACGGCGCAGGGAGAAATGGCAACGGAATTAGTAAGATTGGATACGGAGAAGATGACTCACAACTTGGCGGCCCTTTCGTCATGGACGAAACTCCTGTTTTTACTGCACAAATTAAAGATAGAGGGTACTGGCGGGTTGAAACGAAAGATGAGTATACCGGTAAAGGCTGGGAATCTTCCGTACAGGATCGAGTTATTTTTGAAGGTAGCACAGAAACATTATTTGAAGATGATGTTGAGTTAGAAGCCTTTGATATGAAGATGAATATGACTGGGAATGAGAAGTTTGATTTTATTGTCCATCCAGGACAAGTAACAAACATCGAAACGGGAGCAGAAGTTCAACTACTTGAAAATCCTCTGACTGGAAAAGTGTTTACACAAAATCTTGGCGAGTCTATTGTGCTTGATAATTATAATTTAGATTACGAATCCCCTACCTTTTCTGAAAAGATGTTACGAGAAGCACCAGTTAACTATCCAGATCGGTTGGCAAATACGTACCTTCAATTACCGGAGTCTCTTCCTGAGAGAGTCAGTGATCTTGCTGAAGAGATTACGCTAGAAGAACAAAATCCTTATGATAAAGCGAGAGCGATCGAAAATTACTTCGTAGGGAATGGTTTTGTATATGAAACAACGGACGTTGCCGTTCCTGGGGAGAATGATGATTATGTCGACCAATTCCTTTTCGAAACGCAGCTAGGTTATTGCGATAATTTCTCTAGTTCGATGACCGTTCTTTTAAGAAGTCTCGGGATTCCGGCAAGATGGGTAAAAGGATTTACCGAGGGAGAATTTGTGGCAGCTGCTGGAGACTATCGAGAGTATGAAGTAACAAATAACAACGCACACTCGTGGGTTGAGGCATACTTCCCGGGTGTCGGTTGGGTTCCTTTTGAACCAACTCGAGGATTCACTAACCAGGCTGATTTTGTTAGCGATTATAGTGATGATGAAGCGACAAATTCTGAAGCACCTGATCCTGTACAAACTGA
Source organism: Pseudalkalibacillus hwajinpoensis (assembly GCF_015234585.1). Taxonomy (NCBI): domain Bacteria; kingdom Bacillati; phylum Bacillota; class Bacilli; order Caryophanales; family Guptibacillaceae; genus Guptibacillus; species Guptibacillus hwajinpoensis. The sequence continues at coordinate 9,589 of NZ_JADFCM010000010.1, read as the reverse complement.
AGAAGAGCAGGCACAGCAGCAGGAACAAACACCAGAGGAACAGGCATCATCAGGTTCATCATCTGTATCGTTTGAATGGACAGTGTGGTATACCGTTGTGCTTGTGCTTATTCTGTTGTTACTTGGATACGTCGTATTAAAGAATTATAAGAAATGGTTGAAGCGATTGGTTATTTCAAGATATAAGAGACGAGATGACGGAAAGGTGTTATCTGAAGCGTATTTTCGACTGCTATGGTTGCTGGAATTACATGGCATTAAGCGAGGGGAAGATCAGACTTTGCGGGAATATGCTGTTCAAGTTGACAGCAAGCTTCAAACAGAGGATATGAAGGAATTAACACGTCGCTACGAAGAAAATTACTATCGTGGAAAAGCGAACAGTGATGGTTGGGATGAAATGAAGGAATTATGGGAAAATTTAATTAAAAAGATGCAATCTTGACCGCTGTATAGACGGTTGATAGAATGAATCCATAGTTTGAACAACAAGTTGTAACCTTCGTATATCCCTGGGAATAAGGCCCAGAAGTCTCTACCGGATCACCGTAAATGATCTGACTATGAAGGCAGATACTCCTAGTATAAGCCAGGATTCTGCCTTTGTACCATGGCAGGGTTCTGGCTTTTTTTATATGACCTTGGATGAAAGAGATCGAAAAGCTTGTTAATCCTCTTTTTTTCGATTCGATTTCGGCAATGCTACTAGAGACTAAATAGAAGTGAGGGAATTAGATGTTAGAAGAACAGGAATCCATTATTGTCCTCGATTTCGGTGGACAGTACAATCAACTAATTGCTAGACGTATTCGTGACCTTGGTGTGTTTAGTGAATTGCACCCGAACACGATTACTGCTGAAGAAGTAAAGAAAATTAATCCAAAGGGAATTATCTTCTCAGGTGGGCCGAACAGCGTATATGGTGAAGACGCGCCGCGCTGCGATGAAGAAATTTTCGAGCTTGGCATTCCGGTTCTTGGCATCTGTTACGGCATGCAGCTGATGACACATCACTTTGGTGGAAGTGTAGAAGCGGCGAAACACCGTGAGTATGGTAAGGCGATGCTGACAATCAAGGATAAATCCCCATTATATGATGGTCTACCAGAAGAACAATCTGTATGGATGAGTCACGGTGATCTTGTTAAAGCTCCACCTGAAGGATTTGAAGTGGCTGCAACAAACCCATCTTGCCCAGTTGCGGCAATGAGCGATGCTTCTCGCCACCTATATGGCGTTCAGTTCCACCCGGAAGTTCGTCATACTGAGCACGGAAATGAACTATTGAAAAACTTTGTTTATAAAGTGTGTGAGTGTGATGGTAACTGGTCAATGGAAAACTTCATCGATGAGCAAATTAATGAAATCCGTGAAGCTGTTGGTCATAAAAAAGTTCTATGCGCTCTTAGTGGTGGAGTTGACTCTTCTGTAGTTGCTGCCCTTATTCATAGAGCCATTGGTGACCAGCTAACATGTATGTTTGTCGATCATGGTCTTCTTCGCAAAGGCGAAGCAGACAGCGTAATGAAAACATTTGGTGAAGGCTTCGATATGAACTTGATCAAAATTGACGCAGCTGATCGTTTCCTTACAAAGCTTAAAGGCGTAACTGATCCAGAGAAGAAACGGAAAATCATTGGTAACGAGTTTATCTATGTGTTTGAGGAAGAGTCTGAAAAGCTTGTAGACATGTCCTTCTTAGCACAAGGAACACTTTACACAGATATCGTTGAGAGTGGAACAGCGACTGCTCAAACCATCAAGTCCCACCACAACGTAGGCGGTCTGCCTGAAGATATGAAGCTCGATTTGATTGAGCCCTTAAATATGCTTTTCAAAGATGAAGTTCGTAAAGTAGGTACAGAGCTTGGTCTTCCAGACGAAATTGTATGGAGACAGCCGTTCCCGGGACCGGGTCTTGGTATCCGTGTGATCGGAGAAGTAACAGAAGAAAAGTTAAAAGTTGTACGTGAATCTGACGCGATTCTTCGTGACGAAATTAAAAAAGCAGGACTTGATCGTGATATCTGGCAATATTTCACCGCGCTTCCTGATTTCCGTAGTGTTGGTGTTATGGGTGATGCGAGAACGTATGACTACACAATTGGTGTTCGTGCTGTAACATCAATCGATGGCATGACATCTGACTGGGCGCGTATCCCATTTGAAGTCCTTGAGGTTATCTCTACAAGAATTGTTAACGAAGTGGATCACGTTAACCGCGTTGTGTATGACATTACTTCTAAGCCGCCCGCTACAATTGAGTGGGAGTAAACACGAACGAAATATAAATAAATAGATAAAATGTTCGTGTTTTGTATTGACGCCTTGTGAGAAAGCTGATACACTACAAAAGTAAATAAATAGAACGACCATCCATCGTATAACATCGGGAATAAGGCCCGAAAGTCTCTACCAGGTTACCGTAAATAACCTGACTACGAAGGAAATAGAGAAAGTATTGAAACGTCATGCTCATGTAGCGACTCGTGGTGAACCTTCTCTTTTCCTATTAGTCCGCTCCGGGTAGAGAACCCGGAGCTTTTTTTCTTTTTATGAATAGTTAACCTAAAGGAATCAAGAATAAAGAAAGGTTACTAAACCGTTAGAATGATGGATGAAGGGGAATAAGGGGGGCTTAAAGAAATGGATCGTTTTTTTCGTTTTCATGAGCATAATACAACATATAGAAAAGAAACTATTGCTGGATTAACGACGTTCTTATCAATGGCTTACATTCTATTTGTGAATCCGGCTGTTTTGGCCGATGCAGGGATGGATCAAGGAGCTGTCTTTACTGCCACAGCACTTGCTGCTGCGCTCGGTACATTAATTATGGGTGTTCTAGCGGGATATCCAATCGCTCTGGCGCCAGGAATGGGATTGAATGCGTTCTTTACCTATTCTGTTGTCACCGTGATGGGCGTACCGTGGGAAACAGCACTTGCAGGGGTACTTGTTTCAGGAATTATCTTTATTATTATTACCATTTTTAAAATTAGAGAAATGATCATCAACGCGATTCCGATGGAATTAAAATACGCGGCAGCGAGCGGGATTGGACTTTTTATAGCATTTATCGGTCTTCAAAGCGCAGGAATTGTTCAAAACAATGATTCTACACTTGTTCAACTAGGTAATCTTCTCGCAGGTCCGACGTTACTTGCAGTCTTCGGATTAATTATTACTGTTATCTTAATGGTTCGTAACGTAACGGGCGGTATTTTCTACGGAATGGTGATTACAGCCATCGTAGGTATGATCTTTAACCAGGTGCCGATTCCAAGCGGGATTGTGGGTAGCGTACCAAGTCTTGAACCAACGTTCGGCGTTGCTTTAGGTCATCTTGGTGATTTGTTTACAATTGACATGCTTGTCGTTGTTCTCACGTTCTTATTCGTCGATTTCTTCGACACAGCGGGTACTTTAATAGCTGTTGCGACGCAGGCAGGCATAATGAAAGACAACAAACTTCCAAGAGCAGGGAAAGCATTGTTTGCTGATTCATCTGCAACTGTTCTTGGGGCTGTACTTGGTACATCAACAACTACTGCCTACATTGAATCTTCATCAGGAGTAGCGGCAGGTGGTCGAACTGGTTTTACATCTGTTGTAACAGCAGGATTTTTCTTGTTAGCACTATTCTTCTCTCCGTTACTAGCAGTGGTCACACCTTCAGTTACAGCACCAGTCTTAATTATAGTCGGTGTCCTGATGGTGAGCGTACTCGGTAACATTGAGTGGAAACGATTTGAAATTGCAGTTCCAGCATTCTTAACAATTGTTGCAATGCCATTAACATACAGTATTGCAACAGGGATTGCGTTAGGATTTGTAATGTACCCGATCACTATGGTCGTAAAAGGTGAGGGGAAGAATATTCATCCAATCATGTATGGTTTGTTCTTTGTATTTATCGCATATTTCGTGTTTTTAGCATAGTTCGTTTTGAAGCAGTCGAGAAATCGGCTGCTTTTTGTTATGTAGCGATACTCTTCGGTTTGTTCCGTTATTAAGGTGAGAACAAATTTCGTAACTGAAGTTAGCGGGTACTTTTCTGTTGCTAAAGTAGAGTGAGACGAGGAAATTCATTTTATTGGCTAAAAGGTTAATTAAACGTTTGTTTAACCTTAAACATAGTTCTTCATAATCTCCGTTAAAAAAGAAACTTCATTATAGTGGATCAATTAGACGTGAATATCTACTAATATTAATGTGTCTCTCTAAGCATGCTATGTCATATTGATTTAATTAATTTGAAAAATACTATTGACCATATCATTCTTTACTGATAGAGTAGAGAACGTTGTTAAGAAAACAACAACAAACGCATGAAAAAAAGTGATTGACATCATTTTGCACTTCATGTATTATAAATAACGTTGCCGCTAAAACAAGCAGGTAACACTAAATAAAACATTTCAAATTAGTTGTTGACATCAAACGAAACAACATGCTATATTAGTTGGGTCGCTGAAAACGACAACGAAAGAAATAAATCGATCTTTGAAAACTGAACGAAACGCCATGTAAGTAGTTGTTTCTACGGAAACAAAACATTGTTTTAAAAGCTAGATTGAGCTTTCTATCGGAGAGTTTGATCCTGGCTCAGGACGAACGCTGGCGGCGTGCCTAATACATGCAAGTCGAGCGAAGAGATGGGAGCTTGCTCCCTGATCTTAGCGGCGGACGGGTGAGTAACACGTGGGCAACCTGCCCTGCAGACTGGGATAACTCCGGGAAACCGGAGCTAATACCGGGTAATACATTGCACCGCATGGTGCAATGTTGAAAGTTGGCTTTCGAGCTAACACTGCAGGATGGGCCCGCGGCGCATTAGCTAGTTGGTAAGGTAATGGCTTACCAAGGCGACGATGCGTAGCCGACCTGAGAGGGTGATCGGCCACACTGGGACTGAGACACGGCCCAGACTCCTACGGGAGGCAGCAGTAGGGAATCTTCCGCAATGGACGAAAGTCTGACGGAGCAACGCCGCGTGAGTGACGAAGGCCTTCGGGTCGTAAAGCTCTGTTGTTAGGGAAGAACAAGTACCGTTCGAATAGGGCGGTACCTTGACGGTACCTAACCAGAAAGCCACGGCTAACTACGTGCCAGCAGCCGCGGTAATACGTAGGTGGCAAGCGTTGTCCGGAATTATTGGGCGTAAAGCGCGCGCAGGCGGTCTTTTAAGTCTGATGTGAAAGCCCACGGCTCAACCGTGGAGGGTCATTGGAAACTGGAGGACTTGAGTGCAGAAGAGGAGAGTGGAATTCCACGTGTAGCGGTGAAATGCGTAGATATGTGGAGGAACACCAGTGGCGAAGGCGGCTCTCTGGTCTGTAACTGACGCTGAGGCGCGAAAGCGTGGGGAGCAAACAGGATTAGATACCCTGGTAGTCCACGCCGTAAACGATGAGTGCTAGGTGTTGGGGGGTTCCACCCTCAGTGCTGAAGTTAACACATTAAGCACTCCGCCTGGGGAGTACGACCGCAAGGTTGAAACTCAAAGGAATTGACGGGGGCCCGCACAAGCAGTGGAGCATGTGGTTTAATTCGAAGCAACGCGAAGAACCTTACCAGGTCTTGACATCCTCTGACAATCCTGGAGACAGGACGTTCCCCTTCGGGGGACAGAGTGACAGGTGGTGCATGGTTGTCGTCAGCTCGTGTCGTGAGATGTTGGGTTAAGTCCCGCAACGAGCGCAACCCTTGATCTTAGTTGCCAGCATTTAGTTGGGCACTCTAAGGTGACTGCCGGTGACAAACCGGAGGAAGGTGGGGATGACGTCAAATCATCATGCCCCTTATGACCTGGGCTACACACGTGCTACAATGGACGGTACAAAGGGCAGCAACACCGCGAGGTGAAGCGAATCCCATAAAGCCGTTCTCAGTTCGGATTGCAGGCTGCAACTCGCCTGCATGAAGCCGGAATTGCTAGTAATCGCGGATCAGCATGCCGCGGTGAATACGTTCCCGGGCCTTGTACACACCGCCCGTCACACCACGAGAGTTTGTAACACCCGAAGTCGGTGGGGTAACCTTTATGGAGCCAGCCGCCGAAGGTGGGACAAATGATTGGGGTGAAGTCGTAACAAGGTAGCCGTATCGGAAGGTGCGGCTGGATCACCTCCTTTCTATGGAGAATTACGAAGGTAACTTACGTTACCAACCTTACATGAGCGTTTCGTTTAGTTTTGAAAGAATGATTTACTTCTTTCAACTGAAAAGGTAAGTTTTGAAGAAGAGCAAGTCTCTTTTAAGAAACACCTCCGGCTAATGGCTATGTCGGGGTATTTACTTTTCTTTTGTGGGCCTGTAGCTCAGCTGGTTAGAGCGCACGCCTGATAAGCGTGAGGTCGGTGGTTCGAGTCCACTCAGGCCCACCATAAAAGATCCTGGGGCCTTAGCTCAGCTGGGAGAGCGCCTGCCTTGCACGCAGGAGGTCAGCGGTTCGATCCCGCTAGGCTCCACCAACACATCTACTAATGATTAATACTAATCAAGTAGTAGCCTTGTTCCTTGAAAACTAGATAGCACAAACAACGACATCCAATAATTATTTTTTATGCAATAACTTAGTAATAACTGATGCGTTATGGCAGCAATGCCTAACAAATCGAAGGTTAAGCTACTAAGGGCGCACGGTGGATGCCTTGGCACTAGAAGCCTAAGAAGGACGGGACGAACACCGATATGCTTCGGGGAGCTGTAAGTACGCTTTGATCCGGAGATTTCCGAATGGGGGAACCCACCATCTTTAATAGGATGGTATCCATTTCTGAATACATAGGGAATGGAAGGCAGACCCGGGGAACTGAAACATCTCATTACCCGGAGGAAGAGAAAGCAAACGCGATTTCCTGAGTAGCGGCGAGCGAAACGGAATCAGCCCAAACCAGAGGGCTTGCCCTCTGGGGTTGTAGGACGTCTCTTTGGAGTTACAAAGGCACGGATAGACGAAGCGACCTGGAAAGGTCCATCAGAGAAGGTAACAATCCTGTAGTCAAAATCCGATGCCCTCCGAGACGGATCCTGAGTACGGCGGGACACGTGAAACCCCGTCGGAATCCGGGAGGACCATCTCCCAAGGCTAAATACTCTCTAGTGACCGATAGTGAACCAGTACCGTGAGGGAAAGGTGAAAAGCACCCCGGAAGGGGAGTGAAAAAGAACCTGAAACCGTGTGCCTACAACTAGTTGGAGCCCGTTAATGGGTGACAGCGTGCCTTTTGTAGAATGAACCGGCGAGTTACGATCCCGTGCAAGGTTAAGCTGAGAAGGCGGAGCCGCAGCGAAAGCGAGTCTGAATAGGGCGAAGTAGTACGTGGTCGTAGACCCGAAACCAGGTGATCTACCCATGTCCAGGGTGAAGTTCAGGTAACACTGAATGGAGGCCCGAACCCACGCATGTTGAAAAATGCGGGGATGAGGTGTGGGTAGCGGTGAAATGCCAATCGAACCTGGAGATAGCTGGTTCTCTCCGAAATAGCTTTAGGGCTAGCCTCGCGGCAAGAATCTTGGAGGTAGAGCACTGATTGGACTAGGGGTCCTTACCGGATTACCGAATCCAGTCAAACTCCGAATGCCAACGATTTATCCGCGGGAGTCAGACTGCGAGTGATAAGATCCGTAGTCGAGAGGGAAACAGCCCAGACCACCAGCTAAGGTCCCAAAGTATACGTTAAGTGGAAAAGGATGTGGCGTTGCTTAGACAACCAGGATGTTGGCTTAGAAGCAGCCATCATTTAAAGAGTGCGTAATAGCTCACTGGTCGAGTGACGCTGCGCCGAAAATGTACCGGGGCTAAACGTATCACCGAAGCTGTGGATTGTCTTACGACAATGGTAGGAGAGCGTTCTAAGGGCTGTGAAGTCAGACCGAAAGGACTGGTGGAGCGCTTAGAAGTGAGAATGCCGGTATGAGTAGCGAAAGACAAGTGAGAATCTTGTCCGTCGAAAGCCCAAGGTTTCCTGAGGAAGGCTCGTCCGCTCAGGGTTAGTCGGGACCTAAGCCGAGGCCGAAAGGCGTAGGCGATGGATAACAGGTTGATATTCCTGTACCACCTCCTTTCCGTTTGAACGACGGGGGGACGCAGAAAGATAGGGAGAGCGCGCTGCTGGAAATGCGCGTCCAAGCGATTAGGCTGGTGAATAGGCAAATCCGTTCACCGCGCGAGCTGAGTCGTGATGGCGAGGGAAATTTAGTACCGAAGTCCTTGATTCTACGCTGCCAAGAAAAGCCTCTAGTGAGGAAAAAGGTGCCCGTACCGCAAACCGACACAGGTAGGCGAGGAGAGAATCCTAAGACGATCGGGAGAACTCTCGTTAAGGAACTCGGCAAAATGACCCCGTAACTTCGGGAGAAGGGGTGCTTCCTCGGGTTTATAGCCCAGGGGAGCCGCAGTGAAAAGATCCAAGCGACTGTTTAGCAAAAACACAGGTCTCTGCAAAGCCGTAAGGCGAAGTATAGGGGCTGACACCTGCCCGGTGCTGGAAGGTTAAGAGGAGGGGTTATCCCTTACGGGAGAAGCTCTGAATCGAAGCCCCAGTAAACGGCGGCCGTAACTATAACGGTCCTAAGGTAGCGAAATTCCTTGTCGGGTAAGTTCCGACCCGCACGAAAGGTGCAACGACTTGGATACTGTCTCAACGAGAGACCCGGTGAAATTATAGTACCTGTGAAGATGCAGGTTACCCGCGACAGGACGGAAAGACCCCATGGAGCTTTACTGTAGCCTGATATTGGATTTTGGTACAGCTTGTACAGGATAGGTAGGAGCCATAGAAGTCGGACCGCCAGGTTCGATGGAGGCGTCGGTGGGATACTACCCTGGCTGTACTGACATTCTAACCCAGCACCGTGATCCGGTGCGGAGACAGTGTCAGGTGGGCAGTTTGACTGGGGCGGTCGCCTCCTAAAGTGTAACGGAGGCGCCCAAAGGTTCCCTCAGAATGGTTGGAAATCATTCGCAGAGTGTAAAGGCACAAGGGAGCTTGACTGCGAGACCTACAAGTCGAGCAGGGACGAAAGTCGGGCTTAGTGATCCGGTGGTTCCGCATGGAAGGGCCATCGCTCAACGGATAAAAGCTACCCTGGGGATAACAGGCTTATCTCCCCCAAGAGTCCACATCGACGGGGAGGTTTGGCACCTCGATGTCGGCTCATCGCATCCTGGGGCTGAAGTAGGTCCCAAGGGTTGGGCTGTTCGCCCATTAAAGCGGTACGCGAGCTGGGTTCAGAACGTCGTGAGACAGTTCGGTCCCTATCCGTCGCGGGCGCAGGAAATTTGAGAGGAGCTGTCCTTAGTACGAGAGGACCGGGATGGACACACCGCTGGTGTACCAGTTGTTCCGCCAGGAGCATAGCTGGGTAGCTACGTGTGGAAGGGATAAGTGCTGAAAGCATCTAAGCATGAAGCCCCCCTCGAGATGAGATTTCCCACAGCATTAAGCTGGTAAGATCCCTTAGAGATGATGAGGTAGATAGGTTCGGGGTGGAAGCGTGGCAACACGTGGAGCTGACGAATACTAATCGATCGAGGGCTTAACCTAAACGAAAAGCGAAGTAAGCCGTTTAAATCCGACAA
>NZ_JADFCM010000009.1 GCF_015234585.1 Pseudalkalibacillus hwajinpoensis | reverse complement strand
TCTCTAGTGACCGATAGTGAACCAGTACCGTGAGGGAAAGGTGAAAAGCACCCCGGAAGGGAGTGAAAAAGAACCTGAAACCGTGTGCCTACAACTAGTTGGAGCCCGTTAATGGGTGACAGCGTGCCTTTTGTAGAATGAACCGGCGAGTTACGATCCCGTGCAAGGTTAAGCTGAGAAGGCGGAGCCGCAGCGAAAGCGAGTCTGAATAGGGCGAAGTAGTACGTGGTCGTAGACCCGAAACCAGGTGATCTACCCATGTCCAGGGTGAAGTTCAGGTAACACTGAATGGAGGCCCGAACCCACGCATGTTGAAAAATGCGGGATGAGGTGTGGGTAGCGGTGAAATGCCAATCGAACCTGGAGATAGCTGGTTCTCTCCGAAATAGCTTTAGGGCTAGCCTCGCGGCAAGAATCTTGGAGGTAGAGCACTGATTGGACTAGGGGTCCTTACCGGATTACCGAATCCAGTCAAACTCCGAATGCCAACGATTTATCCGCGGGAGTCAGACTGCGAGTGATAAGATCCGTAGTCGAGAGGGAAACAGCCCAGACCACCAGCTAAGGTCCCAAAGTATACGTTAAGTGGAAAAGGATGTGGCGTTGCTTAGACAACCAGGATGTTGGCTTAGAAGCAGCCATCATTTAAAGAGTGCGTAATAGCTCACTGGTCGAGTGACGCTGCGCCGAAAATGTACCGGGGCTAAACGTATCACCGAAGCTGTGGATTGTCTTACGACAATGGTAGGAGAGCGTTCTAAGGGCTGTGAAGTCAGACCGAAAGGACTGGTGGAGCGCTTAGAAGTGAGAATGCCGGTATGAGTAGCGAAAGACAAGTGAGAATCTTGTCCGTCGAAAGCCCAAGGTTTCCTGAGGAAGGCTCGTCCGCTCAGGGTTAGTCGGGACCTAAGCCGAGGCCGAAAGGCGTAGGCGATGGATAACAGGTTGATATTCCTGTACCACCTCCTTTCCGTTTGAACGACGGGGGGACGCAGAAAGATAGGGAGAGCGCGCTGCTGGAAATGCGCGTCCAAGCGATTAGGCTGGTGAATAGGCAAATCCGTTCACCGCGCGAGCTGAGTCGTGATGGCGAGGGAAATTTAGTACCGAAGTCCTTGATTCTACGCTGCCAAGAAAAGCCTCTAGTGAGGAAAAAGGTGCCCGTACCGCAAACCGACACAGGTAGGCGAGGAGAGAATCCTAAGACGATCGGGAGAACTCTCGTTAAGGAACTCGGCAAAATGACCCCGTAACTTCGGGAGAAGGGGTGCTTCCTCGGGTTTATAGCCCAGGGGAGCCGCAGTGAAAAGATCCAAGCGACTGTTTAGCAAAAACACAGGTCTCTGCAAAGCCGTAAGGCGAAGTATAGGGGCTGACACCTGCCCGGTGCTGGAAGGTTAAGAGGAGGGGTTATCCCTTACGGGAGAAGCTCTGAATCGAAGCCCCAGTAAACGGCGGCCGTAACTATAACGGTCCTAAGGTAGCGAAATTCCTTGTCGGGTAAGTTCCGACCCGCACGAAAGGTGCAACGACTTGGATACTGTCTCAACGAGAGACCCGGTGAAATTATAGTACCTGTGAAGATGCAGGTTACCCGCGACAGGACGGAAAGACCCCATGGAGCTTTACTGTAGCCTGATATTGGATTTTGGTACAGCTTGTACAGGATAGGTAGGAGCCATAGAAGTCGGACCGCCAGGTTCGATGGAGGCGTCGGTGGGATACTACCCTGGCTGTACTGACATTCTAACCCAGCACCGTGATCCGGTGCGGAGACAGTGTCAGGTGGGCAGTTTGACTGGGGCGGTCGCCTCCTAAAGTGTAACGGAGGCGCCCAAAGGTTCCCTCAGAATGGTTGGAAATCATTCGCAGAGTGTAAAGGCACAAGGGAGCTTGACTGCGAGACCTACAAGTCGAGCAGGGACGAAAGTCGGGCTTAGTGATCCGGTGGTTCCGCATGGAAGGGCCATCGCTCAACGGATAAAAGCTACCCTGGGGATAACAGGCTTATCTCCCCCAAGAGTCCACATCGACGGGGAGGTTTGGCACCTCGATGTCGGCTCATCGCATCCTGGGGCTGAAGTAGGTCCCAAGGGTTGGGCTGTTCGCCCATTAAAGCGGTACGCGAGCTGGGTTCAGAACGTCGTGAGACAGTTCGGTCCCTATCCGTCGCGGGCGCAGGAAATTTGAGAGGAGCTGTCCTTAGTACGAGAGGACCGGGATGGACACACCGCTGGTGTACCAGTTGTTCCGCCAGGAGCATAGCTGGGTAGCTACGTGTGGAAGGGATAAGTGCTGAAAGCATCTAAGCATGAAGCCCCCCTCGAGATGAGATTTCCCACAGCATGAAGCTGGTAAGATCCCTTAGAGATGATGAGGTAGATAGGTTCGGGGTGGAAGCGTGGCAACACGTGGAGCTGACGAATACTAATCGATCGAGGGCTTAACCTAAACGAAAAGCGAAGTAAGCCGTTTAAATCCGACAAGCGTTGGAGGCTTTTGAATCAGACGCGTTGTTTGCGTCAGAATCAAAAGGTGAAACGATCGAGGATTTGGCTTACGTAGCTGGACATATTGGAAAGTTGTGCGTGCTATCTAGTTTTCAGGGAACACCTGAAATAAGGAAGTTCGATTAAGTGCCACCACGTCCTGTGGTGAACACCGAACGGCTAACATCCTGTTAGTCTAGTGATGATGGCGAAGAGGTCACACCCGTTCCCATGCCGAACACGGAAGTTAAGCTCTTCAGCGCCGATGGTAGTTGGGGGATCTCCCCCTGCAAGAGTAGGACGTCGCTGGGCAACTAAGAGAAGCGAGAGACCTGAGGGTTTCTCGCTTTTTTGTATTCAAAAAATGTTGAAAGCTTGTAGGAGAAAAAGCTGCAGGAATGACAATCAAAAACTTCTTCGAAAGCTTCGTAGGGGCGGGAGAAGCAAGAAATTCGAGGAAGCAAGCGATGTCAGACCGGAGTGGATATTCGAGAGATCCATGAGGATCTGGCATCGCGCAGCTGACGAAGAAGTTCGCCGCTTATCGCGACCCGTATGAGAACACGGAAGTTAAGCTCTAACGCCGATGGTAGTTGGGGGATCTCCCCCTGCAAGAGTAGGACGTCGCTTGGCAACTGAAAAAAGCGAGAGACCAAATGGTTTCTCGCTTTTTTTTATGGTTTTATGGATAGTTTTTACTAGCTGAAAGCCTTCATATCTCACGATCGCGGAATTACTGGTCAGTTCTAACTTTCTCACCTGATTCATTCCCAATTCCTGCATTAAAAGTCCTGATTCTCCAAAAAGCTGCCTATCTCCCTAAAAACAAAAGCCGATAACTCAAAATAAGAGCAATCGGCTTTTTTACGCAATTCACTTATCAATATCATCAATTTCTATCCAGTTCTCTGCCCAGTTTTCAATCTCATGCAAAACTGGAGCGAGTGCGTGCCCTTTAGCACTTAATGAGTATTCTATCCGAACAGGTGTCTCAGGATACACATTTCGGATAACGATCCCCTGTTGTTCAAGGTCTTTTAACCTCTCAGAGAGTACACGACCACTGATGGAAATGGATGTTTCTATCGTGCAAAATCGCTGAGGTCCCTCTAAAAGTTGATGAATAATTAGACCTGTCCACCTCTGACTCAAAAGGGACATTGCTTTTTCAAATCTAGGACATAGAGACGATTTATTCATAATTATTCACTCCCAAATTCATTATAACTCAGTATGAATTCAAATCAAAAGATTATTGATTAGAAGCTAGTAACTTGACGTATGTTATTTATAATTATATAGTTACTTACATAAAATAAGTTAATGGGTTTATTCAGAACACTTAAAGGAGATCTATTATGAAATTTCATTCTGAATTTGTTCCTCACACTAGTGAACTCCAGTTGTTTGTAAGTGATTTAAATCGATCTACCAATTTTTATCAAAAAATAATCGGATTCAAAATACTTACTAAATCGAACGATACTGTGGTTTTCACAACGAATGGTAAGACACCACTTCTCACAATTGAACAAACAAGCACGAAAAGAGTATATCCTTCGACTGGACTGTATCACTTTGCTCTTCTTGTACCTGAACGAAAACACCTTGCGAATGTACTAAGGCATCTATTAAGTACAGGGTATCCACTTCAAGGGGCTTCTGATCATTCTGTTAGTGAAGCAATTTATTTAGCAGATCCCGATGGAAATGGGATTGAAATCTATGTAGATCGTCCTTCAAAACAGTGGAACTGGGAGGAAGATCAAGTAATGATGACAACAAAGGCATTGAATGTTGAAGAATTAATGAAGGAAGTGTCAGGGGTTAGTGAAGAGCTTCCTGAGAATACCGTTCTTGGACACGTTCACCTTCAAGTTTCTGATCTAAAAGAAGCTAAAGACTTCTATCAAAAAGGTTTAGGTCTTCAGATTGTAAGTCAGTTCGGATATGATGCGATATTCGCATCGTACGGAGGCTACCATCATCACATTGGGTTAAATACCTGGCAAAGCGCTGGGGCTTTGGCTCCCAAAGAAAGAAGCACTGGACTGAAGTGGTTTTCAATTGTTTTCACAAATGATTTAGAAAGAAATAAACGGGTTGAACAAGTGAAAAAATTCAGCAACGTATGGGAGAAAGATGACGATTTCTATACGAAAGATCCTTCAGGGAATATGATTCGTCTTAGTTTGAAAAAATAGAGAAAAAAGGTGGTTATTCACATGGGTATGATGGAAAAGATTTTTGGTTCAGCAAAGAATGAGACTAATGGAGATAACAAGAACTTCTTTGAGGCTGTAAAAGGTAGAAGATCGATTTATGGCATTGGTAAAGAACGCGTCATTTCTGATGACAAACTGCAAGAAATAATTGAGTATGCGGTTAAACACACACCTTCAGCTTTCAATTCCCAAAGCGCAAGAGTACTGGTTATTTTAGATGATAACCACAATAAACTCTGGAATGAGATTACGAAAGAGACACTTCGATCTATTGTTCCTGCAGATCAGTTTGAGGCAACTGAAGGACGTATGAACGGATTTGCAGGTGGTTATGGTACCGTTCTTTTCTTCGAAGATCAAGACGTGATTAAAGGACTTCAAGAAAAGCTGCCCACATTTGCTGACAACTTTCCAAAGTGGTCACAGCATTCTTCTGGCATGCTTCAGTTTGTCATCTGGACAGCATTAGAAAAAGAGGGTCTGGGTGCGTCTCTTCAACATTACAATCCTTTAATTGACGATCAGGTGAAAGAAGAGTGGGATGTACCATCTAGTTGGGAACTTATTGCGCAGATGCCTTTTGGAAACCCTACGGCTCCCCCAGGGGAAAAAGAATTTCAACCAGTTGAAGAACGAGTGATTTTCCATAAGTAATCCTAAAGAAGGAGCGAAAAGCTTCTTCTTTTTTTTATATGAATTCCCTTATATGTAAGTTAATCTGACATATTATTTCGAGTAGAAAATGAAATAGTGAATACGCTAACAAACGCTGACATATTAGGATTCTTATTCGAGTACGATTTGTTTCTCTATGTGAAGTTGTAAAATAAAAATAATCCTATGTTCTTTTATAACCTTCAATTTTATGTATAATATGAATTATCATAATTTTCGGTTTCCGTATAAATTAGGGGGATTTCATTGAAGTTAATGGCTAGAGAACAGGAGAAATTAATGATTGTCGTGGCGGCAGATTTAGCGAGAAGGCGGCAGGCTAGAGGATTAAAGCTTAATTACCCAGAGGCCATTGCCATTATTACATATGAAGTGCTTGAAGGAGCAAGAGACGGAAAGAGTGTTGCAGATTTAATGCAGTATGGGCGAACGATTTTGGCAAGAGAAGATGTCATGGAAGGTGTGCCAGAAATGATTACGGATATACAAGTAGAGGCTACCTTTCAGGATGGTACCAAATTAGTCACAGTACATGATCCAATAATATGAGGAGGGTGAAGCATTGATTCCAGGTGAGTACAAGTTAAAGTCATCTCCCATTGTGTGTAACAGAGAGAAAAAAGCGATTGAAATGGAAGTCATTAACGTCGGAGACAGGCCGGTTCAAATAGGTTCTCATTTTCATTTCTATGAAGTGAATGAAGCGCTAAATTTTGATCGTGAGCGCGCTTTTGGCATGCATTTAAATATTGCTGCAGGTACTGCTGTCCGCTTTGAACCTGGGGATGCTAAAGAAGTCACGCTAGTCGCGTTTTCAGGTGAGCGAAAGGTGTTTGGACTTAATAATAAAACAAACGGTTCGTTAGATAGAGAGGTAGATCAATGAGTTTTGAACTTTCAAGAAAAGCGTATTCTGATATGTTTGGTCCGACGGTTGGGGATCAAGTTCGGTTAGCAGATACAGAATTGTTTGTTGAAGTAGAACGAGATGAAACCTCTTATGGTGATGAAGTGAAATTTGGTGGAGGCAAGGTGATTCGCGATGGAATGGGTCAACATCCACTTGCTACGAGAGGCGAATCTGTAGACCTTGTTGTAACGAATGCATTGATCATTGATTACACGGGGATCTATAAAGCGGATATTGGTGTGAAGGATGGTCGTATTGCTTCGATTGGAAAGGCAGGTAACCCTTATTTGATGGACAGTGTTGATATTGTGATTGGTGCTTCTACAGAGGTTATTGCCGCAGAAGGAATGATTGTAACAGCAGGTGGAATTGATTCTCATATACATTTTATATGTCCGCAATTAATCGAAACCGCGATCGAGTCTGGAATTACGACGATGCTTGGAGGTGGAACGGGTCCAGCGACTGGGACAAATGCAACAACTTGTACTCCAGGGGAATGGAACATTCACCGTATGCTTGAGTCAGCAGAAGCTTTCCCTGTTAATCTTGGGTTTTTGGGCAAAGGAAATGCTTCAGGTGAAGAAGCTTTACGCGAACAAATAGAAGCGGGTGCGATAGGCTTGAAGCTTCATGAGGACTGGGGAACGACGGCAGCTTCCATTGACACGGCATTAACCGTGGCGGATGAATATGATGTTCAGGTCGCGATTCATACCGATACATTAAATGAGGGCGGTTTTGTAGAAGATACGTTGAACGCGATTGATGGGCGCGTCATTCATACATACCATACAGAAGGCGCAGGTGGGGGACATGCACCGGATATTATTAAAGCCGCTTCTTATGAGCATATCCTTCCATCCTCGACGAATCCAACTAGACCATTTACAACAAATACAATTGCGGAGCATCTTGATATGTTGATGGTTTGCCATCATCTTGATTCTTCCGTACCGGAGGATGTGGCATTCGCTGACTCAAGGATTCGAAAAGAAACCATTGCTGCAGAAGATATTTTGCATGATATGGGTGTCTTCAGCATTATTAGTTCAGATTCACAGGCAATGGGACGAGTTGGAGAAGTGATTTCAAGAACGTGGCAAACGGCGGATAAAATGAAAAAGCAACGTGGGGCATTACCAAAGGGTTCAGAAAACGATAATGAGCGGGTGAAACGTTATATTTCGAAATACACGATAAATCCGGCCATTGCCCATGGTATATCAGACGAGGTGGGGTCCATAGAAGTAGGGAAACTAGCGGACTTTGTTCTATGGAAACCTGGTTTTTTCGGAGTAAAGCCCGAACAGATCGTTAAAGGTGGGATGATTGCTTGGAGTGTAATGGGGGATCCGAATGCATCAATTCCTACTCCTCAACCAGCTCTCTATAGGCCGATGTTTGGCCGATACGGGAAAGCGAAATTTAGAACCTCGATTACCTTTTTATCACAATCGGCTATTGAAAAAGGTGTTCATAACCAGCTTTCGCTGCAGAAAATCATTCGTCCTGTTCAGAATATTCGTAAGCTAAAAAAGAAAGACATGAAGTACAACGGTGAGACTCCTGATATTCAGGTGGATCCACAAACGTATGAAGTCGTGGTGGATGGTGAGCTAGTTACGTGCGAACCGGCAACGAGCGTACCGCTTGCACAAAGATACTTTTTATTTTGAGGTGGTAAACAGATGATCATTAGTGAGATAAAAGGAAACATTCGTGACGAAAAGGATACGCTACCGCATGTAGAAAGAGTTTATCTTCGAAGTGATGAACTTGTGAAACGAATTCAGCGAGTAAAGACCGATCACGGAAAAGAGCTTGGGATTAAACTTTCTAAGCCGAAAGATTTAGTCGATGGTGATATTCTGTATCGTGCGGATGACAATATGATTATTGTCAGTGTGATGGAAGATGAAGTGATCGTCATTTATCCTAATTCTTTGAAACAAATGGGAGAAGTCGCTCATATGCTAGGCAATCGCCATTTGCCAGCACAATTTGAAGGAGATGAGATGATTGTGCAGCATGATTATCTAGTTATTCAGTTGTTAACAGAACTAAATATTTCTCATGTGATTGAAAAACGAAAAATGAAAGAAGCTTTTAAATACATTGGGCATGACTAATGCGCTCTTTTCGATCCTTCAACTAAGTGATTCGCAGTTTCCCTCAGGGGCCTTTTCGCATTCGTTTGGAATAGAAACATATATTGCAAATGGCACAATTCATGACTCTTCTTCATTTCAACATGTTCTTGAGCTTTTTCTAATGAATCAGCTAGTTTATACGGATGGACTTGCCTGTCGGTTTGCGTATGAAGCCTTAGAAGTGGATGACACGGATCGTCTATGGGAGCTGGATCAATCATTGTATGCGTTGGGGATGGCTAGGGAGACCCGAGAAGGGAACAGAAGAATTGGTAATCGCTTAGTTAAGGTAGTTTCCACCCTTTATCCGAACGCGATATTTAATCAGTATATGGATGCAATGAAGGAGAAAAAGGTGTACGGCCATGGGGCACTGGTATTTGCGATTGTATGTTATCACCTTGGTATTGATGTTGAAAGTGCGGTTTCATGCTACGGATTTGCAACTGCTTCGTCACTCGTTCAAAACGCCGTTCGAGGCGTCCCGCTTGGTCAAACAGAAGGACAGCAAATTCTTGTTTCAATTCAGCCACTTTTAACAGATTGTGTGAAGCAGATTATGTCTCTTGAAGACAGTGACTTTGGGATAGGCGCTCCTGGCCTTGAAATTGCACAAATGAAGCATGAGGCGATCAATGTTCGTCTATTTATGAGTTAATGAAGAAAGGATGATTGAAAAATGAGTGAACCCATACGAATAGGAATTGGCGGACCAGTTGGTGCTGGCAAAACGCTTTTAGTGGATCGCTTAACAAGAGCAATGAATAACGAATTTAGTATGGCTGTCATCACAAATGATATTTATACGAAAGAAGATGCGATGTTTTTGAATAAGAACGGGATTTTGCCTTCGGACCGCATCATCGGCGTAGAAACAGGAGGATGTCCGCATACGGCGATTCGAGAAGATGCATCGATGAACTTTGCTGCTATTGATGAATTGAATGAACGTCATGAAGATCTTGATCTCATTTTTGTTGAAAGTGGTGGCGATAATCTAGCGGCAACTTTCAGTCCTGAGCTTGTTGATTTTTCGATTTATATTATAGATGTGGCGCAGGGAGAGAAAATCCCCCGTAAAGGCGGTCAGGGGATGATTAAGTCGGATTTGTTTATTATTAATAAAACGGATCTTGCTCCTTATGTTGGCGCCAATCTTGATATCATGCGAGAGGATACGTTGAAATCAAGAGGAGATCGTCCATTTTTCTTTACTAACTTAAAGGATGAAACTGGCGTTAGTGATGTTGTACAGTGGATTAAGGAGCAGGCCTTTTTTGTAGGACTTGAGCAGTGACCTATACAGGTTATCTCAAGTTAGAAGCATCTGATCGATATGGGAAATCCGTGCTTTCGGATGCTTACTATAACGGTGTTTTTAAGATTTCACGCCCTACTTACAATGAGGAAGGACTTCCTCTGTTGCAAATGATCCATGTAGGTGGAGGATATGTAGACGGTGATACGTATTATACGGAAATTCTTGTGAAGGAGAAGGCTAGGTTAGCTGTTACAACGCAGGCTTCCACTAAGGTTTACAAAACACCAAATAAGCAAGTTATACAAAAAGCGTTCTATAAATTAGAAGAGCATAGTGAATTACATATGAAGCTGGATCCGCTCATTGCTTATCGAGATGCTCGCTTTACGCAAGAAACAGAAGTACACATGGATGAAAGTGCTGTTTTCTTTTTGACAGACATTGTAACGCCGGGATGGTCAAAGGATGGCGTCCTCTTTCCTTATGAGTGTGTAACCTCTAAGGTGAAAATCTATCAGAATAAGAATCTCAAAGTATATGATCATTTACGGTTGAAGCCTGAAGAAGATATGAAGAGGTTGCTTCAGTTAGAGGGGAACACCCATATCGGTTCATTGTACTTTATTCATCCGAACGTAACAGGAGAGTGGATAGAGAAGTTAAGAGAGTACCTTGCATCGTTCGGTGATACTCATTACGGAATATCGATGTTGCAGGTTCCGGGGTGCTGTTTCCGAATTCTTGCGAAGCGAACGGCACATATTGAGAAGGTTTTTGCTGCTATCGAAACGTTTATTCATAACACCATTTACAATAGGAGTGCGATATCCTGGCGGAAGTAGTGTATACAGGAGGAAAAAATGGACGCTAGTTTATTATCAATTTTAGTTATTGGATTTCTACTTGGAATCAAACATGCTATTGAACCAGATCATGTAATAGCCGTATCGACCATTGCGAGTAAAACACGTAGTTTGTGGAAATCTTCATTAGCAGGAGTGTATTGGGGGATTGGACATACCACCACGCTTTTCCTAGTAGGAATGCTTCTATTTCTTTTCAATACGACGATAACAGATACATGGGCGATGTCGCTTGAGATGATTGTTGGATTTATGCTCGTATTTCTAGGGATAAAAACCTTACGTACAAAAACGGCAAATACAGGATTGAAAGGAAACCAAACATACGTACAGTCTGGAGTGATCGGGTTTATCCATGGACTAGCTGGAAGTGCGGCGATGATTTTGTTGACGATGAGTACGGTTGAAACGATGTTTCAAGGAGCTATCTATATACTAGTGTTCGGTGTAGGGACATGTGTTGGTATGCTCGGGTTTACAACCATTCTTGGACTTCCGTTCGTCGCAACGAGGAAGCAGTTAAAGCTCAACCATCGATTAACTCAAGTGACTGGGATTCTCTCAGTCGGGTTTGGATTCTATTATATTTATCGTATTGGTATAACTGATGGATTATTTAGCTTCTTATAAAGTGATTCATAATAAACAGAGACGATCGATATCGCTTATCGATCGCCTCTGTTTTTAGGTTTCATCTGATTCTACGTCTTTAATCTTTAATCGTTTTTTCTCTTCCTTCGATTCAATAAGTCGGTGAAGATGAATTAAGAGTATGCCCCTACTGTAACTCGCATCAATCGGTTTTTCGCGAACGGGGAATGGTAACTCAACGATGCGTTCGAAGGGACCGTGCTTATATTCTTCCTGAACATTACGATAGCCTTTAAGGTTCATCGCTGTTTGGCCCTTTACTTTAAGGGTCCGATAATGGATATACACGTCAACATCATCGATTTTCTTAATTCCAGGAAGATAAACTGTGCAGATGAGTTCGTTTCCAGCTTCATAGAGATTAACAAGAGGTCCATTTGATACGAACATATCCTGAAAATCCGTCCAAAAATCATCTCCCATAAATTTATTCATTTTATTGCGCCAGTCATACATCTGTCCCCAATGGTCTCCCATGAGGTCACCTCCTGGGCTTTTTGCCAGTATATGCACCGAAAAGTGGAATGTTAAAAGAACGTCCTGCTGGTATAAAACTTTTTAAGGAGTGGATGGGAAAGAAATAGGGGAAGTTTGGAAAAAATAGTCGAAAATTATTAGTCAAATTCGATAAATATCGCATGCGGTTTCAGGTTTCCTCGTGTTATGCTAGGGAAAGTTCGAGTTTGAACGATAAGGGAAAAGGAGGATGGACATGCTGGATACAGGTCTTGGCATGGTATTGACCATTTTTGTTATCAATATATTTTATGTATCGTTTCTCACGATGCGTACGATACTTACACTTAAAGGTCAGCGATACCTTGCAGCTGTTACAGGAACAATTGAGATAGCGATATATGTTGTAGGGCTTGGTCTCGTCCTCGATAATCTAGGGCAAATTCAAAACGTTATTGCATACGCCCTTGGTTTTGGTGTAGGAATTATCGTTGGGATGAAGATTGAAGAATACCTTGCGCTTGGTTATATTACAGTGAATGCCATTACAACAAAGCTTGAAGATGATATTCCCAATAAATTAAGAGATGTCGGTTACGGTGTTACACATTATCTTGCGCACGGGCGTCAGGGAGAACGTCTTGTCATGCAAGTTCTAACATCGCGTAAATCGGAGCGTAAGCTTTATCAGGCTATTGAGGAACTTGATCCGAAAGCCTTCGTTATCTCTTATGAGCCCCGTACCTTCCAGGGTGGATTCTGGGTTAGAAAAATTCGGAGGTAATGTATGGAAAAGAAAGCGAAGAAAAAGAAGTTTGAAGTTAAAGAAAATGAATCACTTTCTGACTGCTTAAAACGAATGGACGATGAAGGGTACATGCCCGTAAGACGCCGGGAAGAACCAGTCTTTAAAGAAGGTAAGGGTTCTAAAGAACCTGAGCTATGCAGTCAGAAAATTGTTTTTGAAGGAAAGTTAAAGTAAAAACCGAACATTAGACTAAATATAAAACGCATCGTTCGATTTTCGTTGACAGTTGAACGTCGCTCTTGTTACTATGTAAGAGGAGCAAAAAGGATACCTCATATAATCTTGGGAATAAGGCCCATAAGTTTCTACCTGACGACCATGAATCGTCGGACTATGAGGGGGAAAGTCGTGTTTTGCGTACGCGCAGATCAGGACAGATGTGTTTTCGCCCGAGGTAGAAGCTTCTTCTAAGTAAATAGAAGAATTCTATCTCGGGCTTTTCTGTTATTTTCACACTATTTCGATTAATTAGCACCTTCATTTAAGGAGGAATTGCATGAACACAAAAGTTGGCGTCATCATGGGGAGCACTTCGGATTGGGATACGATGAAGCATGCCTGTGACATACTAGAGGAGCTTCAAGTGCCATTTGAGAAAAAAGTTGTTTCGGCTCATAGAACGCCGGAATTGATGTTTGAATATGCAGAATCAGCAAGAGAACGCGGTTTGAACGTCATTATTGCGGGAGCAGGCGGTGCCGCTCATTTGCCAGGGATGGTCGCTGCTAAAACGACACTGCCAGTCATCGGCGTACCTGTACAATCACGGACGTTAAATGGACTAGATTCGCTTCTATCAATCGTGCAAATGCCAGGTGGCGTGCCTGTTGCGACAGTTGCGATTGGAAAAGCGGGAGCGAAAAATGCAGGACTACTTGCTGCGCAAATACTAAGTACAGCTGATAAAACGATCGAGAAGAAGCTTAGCGACTATCGAATTCAGATGAAAGAAACAGTACTCGAAAGTAGTGACAGCTTATGAGGAAAACCATTTTACCCGGTAGCACAATTGGGATTCTAGGCGGTGGACAATTAGGAAGAATGATGGCATTAAAGGCACGAGAGATGGGCTATAAAATCGCCGTTCTCGAACCGAAAAAAGATTCCCCTTGTGGTCAGGTCTCTGATCATGAAGTGGTTAGTGGTTATGATGATTTGGATGGCGCTCGTAAGCTAGCTGATATAAGTGATGTGATCACTTATGAATTTGAAAATATTACACACGATACTGCAAAATGGTTGGAAGAAAATGCGTATATGCCTCAGGGTGGGGAACTGCTTCGCGTAACGCAGGATCGCTATGTTGAGAAGACAGCGATTCAGACGTCGGGACTTCAAGTAGCACCTTTTGAAGCGGTCGATTCTCATCAA
This sequence comes from Pseudalkalibacillus hwajinpoensis, assembly GCF_015234585.1. NCBI lineage: Bacteria > Bacillati > Bacillota > Bacilli > Caryophanales > Guptibacillaceae > Guptibacillus > Guptibacillus hwajinpoensis. The sequence goes on along the minus strand of NZ_JADFCM010000009.1, from coordinate 127,126 downwards.
GATCTTAAGGTTGCGCTCGAGAAGATCGGTCTCCCTTCAGTCCTTAAAACACGTACTGGTGGTTACGATGGAAAAGGCCAGTGGGTTTTAAAAACAGAAAAAGATGTTGAAGCTCTCTCTTTTCCTAATGTACCTTGCATTCTGGAGAGTTGGGTACCGTTTCAAAAAGAATTGTCAGTGATTGTTACACGCAGCGTAACTGGGGAAACAACAACGTTCCCTGTAGGTGAGAACATTCATGTGAACAACATTCTTCATCAAACCATCGTACCAGCTCGAGTAGACGAAGCGGTCAAAACCAAAGCGGATGGAATCGGAAAGAAGATTGCAAATACCCTACAGCTTGTCGGTACACTTGCAGTTGAGCTGTTTCTTAAAGATAATGAGATTTATGTAAATGAGCTTGCACCACGACCACATAATTCTGGTCATTATACGATGGAGGCATGTGAGACTTCGCAATTTGAGCAGCATATTCGAGCAATATGTGGACTACCACTTGGAAGCACTGAACTTCTAAAGCCGGTTGTCATGGGAAATTTGCTCGGTCAGCACATCACACCGCTAATGGACAGTATAGAAGAGCTCGGTGATGCAAAGCTTCATTTATATGGGAAAGACGAAGCAAAGCCTAATCGGAAGATGGGACACATTAACTTTCTTGCACCTTCAACAGAAGAAGCAATTAAGCGAATGAACTCATGGAAGTTATGGCAGTAAAGACAAGAGACCAGGAGGACTTACAATGATTGAACGTTATACCCGCCCCGAGATGGGAGCCATTTGGACAGAAGAAAACCGCTATAACGCGTGGCTTGAAGTCGAGATCCTAGCATGCGAAGCGTGGGCAGAACTTGGCATTATTCCAAAAGAAGATGTACAAAAGATCCGTGAAAATGCCGGGTTCAATGTCGATCGCATTCATGAAATTGAAGAGGAAACACGCCATGATGTTGTGGCATTCACAAGAGCGGTATCTGAAACGCTTGGAGAAGAACGGAAATGGGTTCACTACGGTTTAACATCAACGGATGTCGTTGATACAGCACTGTCTTATCAGTTGAATCAAGCGAACGACCTTCTGATTAAAGACATTGAGAAGTTCATTGAAGTCCTAAAGGCTAAAGCGCAGGAACATAAATACACGGTCATGATGGGAAGAACGCACGGTGTTCACGCAGAACCAACAACATTTGGTCTGAAATTGGCGCTATGGTATGAAGAAATGAAGCGTAACCTTGAACGATTCAAAACAGCTTCAGATAACGTTCGTTTCGGCAAACTATCTGGTGCAGTTGGAACATATGCCAACATCGATCCATTTATCGAGCAGTATGTTTGTGAAAAACTTGGCTTACAACCAGCACCGATTTCAACCCAAACACTTCAGCGCGATCGTCATGCTCATTACATGTCGGCTCTAGCACTTGTGGCAACATCCATTGAAAAGTTTGCTGTTGAAATTCGTGGTCTACAAAAGAGCGAAACGCGTGAAGTAGAGGAGTTTTTTGCAAAAGGACAAAAAGGGTCCTCCGCAATGCCGCATAAGCGTAACCCGATTGGTTCTGAAAACATGACTGGCATGGCGCGTGTGATTCGTGGCTATATGACGACAGCTTACGAGAACGTTGCTCTTTGGCACGAACGTGATATTTCTCACTCATCAGCAGAACGCGTCATTCTTCCGGATGCAACGATTGCGCTCAACTATATGCTGAATCGTTTTGCAGGAATTGTTTCGAAACTAACGGTCTTCCCTGAGAACATGAAGCGCAACATGACAAGAACATACGGCTTAATTTACAGCCAGCGCGTTCTTCTTTCTCTTATTGATAAAGGCATGGCACGTGAAGCTGCCTATGATCTTGTTCAACCAAAAGCAATGGATGCTTGGGAAAGAGGCATTCAATTTAGAGAGCTTGTTGAAGCTGACCCTAAGATTACAGATCAGCTGAGTGAAGCAGAAATTGAAGATTGCTTTGACTACAATTACCACCTGAAGCCGGTGGATATGATTTTTGAACGTCTCGGACTTTAATTAAGCATCGGAGGGGATCACCATGGAAAAGCAAACATTGTTGTACGAAGGAAAAGCGAAGAGAATTTATGCAACAGATGAAGCGGAGGTTGTCTGGGTCGAGTATAAAGACTCAGCAACCGCTTATAACGGGGAGAAGAAAGCAACAATTACAGGCAAAGGTCGCCTGAACAATGAAATTACAAGCCTGCTCTTTGATTATTTAAAAAGTGCTGGAATCCAAAGTCATTTTATTGAAAAGCTTTCTTCTACTGAACAGCTTGTGAAACGCGTTTCGATCATTCCACTCGAAGTGGTTGTTCGAAACATCGCAGCTGGGAGCTTTTCCAAACGCACGGGTGTGGAAGAAGGGAAGTTACTAAAACAGCCGATCGTTGAATTTTATTACAAGAATGATGACCTTGGTGATCCTCTTCTTACGCTTGATCATGTGTTAGAACTTGAACTTGCAACAGAAGAAACCGTTCAAGAATTAAAAGAACGCGCGTTAAAGATCAATACGCTATTACGTGAATACTTCCTTGAGCGTGACGTAAAGCTCGTTGATTTTAAATTAGAGTTTGGTGTAACACCGGAAGGCAAGATTATGTTGGCGGATGAAATCTCTCCAGACACTTGCCGCTTATGGGATAGTAAAACGAATGAGAAATTAGATAAAGACGTGTTTCGAAGAGATATTGGAAATTTGACAGAAGCGTACGAACAAATTTTAACTCGCCTGGGGGGCTCCGAATCATGTACAAAGTAAAAGTCTATGTAACGTTAAAAGAAAGTGTTCTAGATCCACAAGGAAGTGCCGTAAAGAATTCATTGCACAGTCTTTCGTATCATGAAGTGGAAGACGTACGGATCGGGAAATACATGGAACTCACAGTGAAAGATACGGAAAACCTGGATCAGCGAATTAAAGAAATTTGCGAAAAGCTTCTTGCGAATACGGTTATTGAAGACTACACCTACGAAATCGAGGAGGGAGTCGCACAGTGAAATTTGCGGTGATTGTGTTCCCGGGTTCTAACTGCGATGTGGATATGTATCACGCCATCAAAGATGAGCTTGGAGAAGAAGCGGTTTATGTCCGGTACGATGAGCAAAATCTAGCAAACTATGATGCGATCCTTCTCCCAGGCGGTTTCTCTTACGGAGATTACCTTCGAAGTGGTGCCATTGCACGCTTTGCACCGATTATGGCTGAGGTCGTGAAGGCAGCTGAAGCAGGGAAGCCAATTCTGGGTGTTTGTAATGGATTCCAAATTCTCTTGGAAGCAGGTCTGTTACCAGGAGCGATGAAACGAAATAAGAACTTGAAGTTTATGTGCCGACCGGTTACACTTCGCGTTCAAAACAATGAAACAATGTTCACTTCAACTTATGAAAAAGAAGAAGAAATAACGATTCCAATCGCACATGGTGAAGGTAACTACTATTGCGACGAAACAACACTTACTATGCTGAAGAATGAAAACCGTATTGCCTTCACATACGCGGATAATCCGAACGGGTCAGTGGAAGATATAGCTGGAATTGTAAACGAAAAGGGCAATGTCCTCGGGATGATGCCTCACCCTGAACGAGCTGTAGATGAGCTTTTAGGAAGTGCAGATGGATTAAATCTATTTAAATCGATACTACGTAACTGGAGGGAATCCCATGTCACACATGCATGAACCAACACCTGAGGTGATTAAAGACCAAAAGCTCTATAGTCAGATGGGTTTAACAGATGACGAGTTCGGTATGGTGGAATCGATTCTCGGCCGTACACCGAACTATACGGAGACGGGGCTATTTTCTGTTATGTGGTCGGAGCACTGTAGTTACAAGAATTCAAAGCCAGTGTTAAAAAAATTCCCTGTTACGGGTGAGCGTGTTCTTCAAGGTCCGGGTGAAGGAGCTGGAATCGTTGATATAGGTGATGAACAGGCGGTGGTATTTAAGATTGAAAGCCATAACCATCCGTCAGCTATCGAGCCGTATCAAGGTGCTGCAACAGGAGTTGGCGGCATTATCCGTGATGTCTTTTCGATGGGTGCACGTCCTATTGCCCTTCTTAACTCGCTTCGTTTCGGAGAGCTGAGCAATCCAAAAGTGAAGTATCTTTTTGAGGAAGTTGTAGCTGGTATTGCAGGATACGGAAATTGCATTGGTATTCCAACAGTTGGTGGGGAAGTTCAGTTCGATTCTTCTTACGATGGAAATCCTCTTGTAAATGCGATGTGTGTTGGCTTAATTGATCATAAAGACATTCAGAAAGGGATCGCATCAGGAGCTGGGAACACGGTCATGTACGTTGGCGCGAGCACGGGACGTGACGGGATCCACGGCGCAACCTTCGCATCTGAAGAATTGACAGATGCTTCTGACGAAAAGCGTCCTGCCGTTCAAGTTGGTGATCCATTCATGGAAAAGCTTCTGCTTGAAGCATGCCTTGAACTTGTTCACTGCGAGTCACTTGTCGGTATTCAAGATATGGGAGCAGCTGGACTAACGTCTTCAGCTTCCGAAATGGCGAGTAAGGCAGGCATGGGACTTGAAATGAATCTTGATGAAGTGCCACAGCGCGAAAAAGGAATGACGCCATACGAAATGATGCTTTCTGAATCTCAGGAGCGTATGCTCGTTGTTGTGAAAAAAGGTCATGAAGATGAAATTAAAGCTATAACAGATCGCTGGGGTCTTTTAGCGAAAGAGGTTGGTGTAGTAACGGAAGATAAGCGATTCCGTCTCCTTCATAAAGGAGAAGTCGTTGCGGACGTTCCTGTCGATGCATTAGCAGAGGAAGCACCTGTTTATCACAAACCATCTCGTATCCCAGAATATTATATTGAAAATCAGCAGCTTCATAAGCCAATTCCAAATGTGGAAGACGCGAAGGAAATGCTCTATACCTTGTTAAGTCAGCCGACAATTTCAAGTAAGGAATGGGTTTTTGATCAGTACGACTATATGGTGCGAACAAATACAGTTGTGGCACCTGGGTCAGATGCGGCTGTTGTTCGAGTGCGTGGAACAAACAAAGGGTTAGCGATGACAACGGACTGTAATTCCCGTTATTTATATCTTGATCCTGAAGTAGGCGGTCAAATTGCAGTTGCAGAAGCAGCGCGTAACATTGTCTGCTCGGGTGGCGAGCCACTAGCGATTACAGATTGCTTAAACTTCGGTAACCCTGAGAAGCCAGAGATCTTTTGGCAAATTGAGAAAGCGACAGACGGAATGAGTGAAGCGTGTCGTATGCTGAACTCACCAGTTATTGGTGGGAATGTCTCACTTTATAATGAAACAAACGGCATCGCTGTTTATCCAACACCGGTTGTTGGAATGGTTGGCCTTGTCCACGATCTGGATCATGTGACAACACAAGCCTTTAAAGAAGAAGGAAACTTAATATATATGCTAGGTGAAACGGGAGAAGATTTTGGCGGTAGTGAGCTTCAAAAGTATCTTGATGGTAAGATCTCAGGTCAAGCTCCTACACTTAATCTCGAAATTGAAAAAGAACGTCAAAACCAACTTCTAACAGCGATTCAAGATGGACTTGTTGAATCAGCTCACGACCTCGCAGAAGGTGGCCTTAGTGTTGCACTTGCGGAATCGCTCATTGGAACAGAATTTGGTGCTAATGTACGGATTGACGGAGATACGACAACAGATCTTTTCAGTGAAACACAATCTCGTTTTCTTGTAACCATCAAGGGGGAACATCAGCAGGCATTTGAGCAGCGTACAGGAGCGAAGCTGATCGGTGAAGTAACCGGTACTGGCGTATTAACGATTATGCACGAAGATGAAACGCATATCTTCGATGCTCCGGTTCAAGAGCTTGAAGCAGCCTGGAAAGGAGCTATTCCATGTTTGGTGAAATCAAAGGCTTAAATGAAGAGTGTGGCGTATTTGGTATCTGGGGTCACCCTGATGCTGCTTCGCTAACGTATTACGGACTGCATAGTTTACAGCATCGTGGCCAGGAGGGAGCGGGCATTGTCACAACTGACGGTGATCGCCTCTATAATCATAAAGGACTTGGACTAGTGAATGATGTGTTTGGACCTGGTGATCTTGATCAGCTTAAAGGCAATGGTGCGATTGGTCATGTGAGATATTCGACAGCGGGTGGCGGCGGATATGAGAATGTTCAACCCCTTGTATTTCGCTCGCAGAATGATGGTCTTGCGCTTGCGCATAACGGAAACCTTGTAAATGCGAATGCCCTTAAGCACCAGCTCGAAGGACAGGGAAGCATTTTTCAGACGACATCAGATACAGAGGTATTGGCTCACCTTATTAAACGAAGCGGCTACTTGAGTCAGCGTGAAAAGGTTAAGAATGCTCTTACAATGGTGAAGGGTGCTTATGCCTTTATTATGATGACAGAGAAAGAAATGATGGTGGCGCTAGATCCACATGGCTTAAGACCACTATCACTTGGTATTTTAGAAGGGGCTTACGTTGTTGCTTCAGAAACGTGTGCATTTGATTTAATCGGTGCGGAATATATTCGTGACGTACAGCCTGGTGAGCTTTTGATTATTAGTGAGAACGGACTTGAATCAGAGAGGTTCTCGTCTTCAATCTCACGTGCGATTTGCTCAATGGAATACATTTATTTCTCTAGACCGGATAGTAACATTGAGAATATTAACGTTCACACAGCACGTAAAAAGCTTGGTAAGCAACTCGCTAAAGAAGCCCCGATTGAGGCAGATATTGTAACCGGAGTGCCGGACTCAAGTATTTCAGCAGCAATTGGCTATGCGGAAGAATCTGGTATTCCATATGAAATGGGATTAATTAAAAACCGCTATGTTGGCAGAACCTTTATTCAACCTTCTCAAGAGTTGAGAGAACGTGGTGTGAAAATGAAGCTTTCGCCTGTTCGAGGAGTTGTTGAAGGTAAGCGTGTTGTTATTGTCGATGATTCGATTGTACGTGGTACAACTAGCAGACGAATCGTGACGATGCTTCGAGAAGCGGGGGCAAAAGAAGTTCACGTTCGAATCAGTGCGCCACCAATTATTAGCCCATGCTACTACGGCATTGATACATCCAATTCGGGTGAATTAATAGCGGCGAAGATGAGTGTAGATGAGATGTGTGAAGAAATTGGAGCCGATTCTCTGACGTTCCTGACAACAGATGGGATGACTACAGCGATTGGAAGAGAAGAAGACGGCTCATCGTGCGGTCAATGCCTTGGCTGCTTTACAGGAAATTATCCGACTGAAATTTATCCTGATACCGTACATCCTTACGAAAAAGTCTAACTGAAGGAGGCCGTTATGGCACAAGCATACAGGCAGGCAGGCGTTAATATAGAAGCAGGTTATGAAGCGGTAGATCGGATCAAACCGCATGTGAAAAAAACGATGCGTAAGGGAGTTATGGGAGGACTTGGTGGCTTTGGTGGCATGTTCGATCTGTCAGAACTCAATTATGAGAAGCCAGTTCTCGTTTCAGGGACGGACGGAGTAGGCACGAAGCTCATGCTTGCGATCCAACTCGATCAGCACGATACAATTGGGATTGATTGCGTTGCGATGTGCGTAAATGATGTTGTCGCACAAGGCGCAGAACCGCTCTATTTCTTGGATTACATTGCAACAGGTAAGCTTGCACCAGAGCGGATCGAACAAATTGTGAAAGGCGTTGCAGAAGGCTGTTCACAGGCAGGGTGTGCTCTTATTGGTGGTGAAACAGCTGAAATGCCTGACATGTACCAAGAGAATGATTATGACCTTGCTGGCTTTACAGTTGGCGCTGTAGAGAAGTCTCAGTTGATTACAACAGAGAATGTGACAGAAGGCGATGTTCTCATTGGCCTTGCATCAAACGGTATTCATAGTAATGGCTTTTCCCTTGTACGTAAAGTGCTTCTCAAGGATAATGATATGGATTTGAAAGCGTCATATGACGAACTTGGTATGACGCTTGGAGATGCTTTGCTGACACCGACGCGTATCTATGTTAAACCTGTTCTAAATGTTCTTCAATCTAACACTGTTCATGGGATTGCACACATTACAGGTGGAGGTTTTGAAGAGAATATTCCGCGTATGCTTCCTGAAGGGCTGGCTGCACAAATTGATTATGGTTCATGGCCGGTTCCTCCTATTTTTGATTTGATCGAAAAGAAGGGAAGTCTCGCTCGTAAGGAAATGTTTACAACATTTAATATGGGTATCGGGATGGTCCTTGCTGTTCCAGAAGATGTTGCGGTTAATGTCATCAAAGCACTTGAGCAGGATGGTGAGCGTGCTTATATGATTGGACGCGTTGTAAAGGGAGAAGGAATCGAATTCGGAGGCGGTGACTTGTCGTGAAGAAGCTAGCCGTATTCGCATCTGGGAGCGGCTCGAACTTTGAAGCGATTGCCGCAGCGATTGAAAAGGGACAGCTTGAAGCAGAAGTGGCACTCGTAGTCTGTGATCGTCCTGGAGCTAAGGTTGAAAAAAGGGCAGAACGCTTTGGTATTCCTGTCCTTTCCTTTTATCCTAAATCGTATGAATCGAAAGCTGACTTTGAAACATTTATTCTTCAGCAGTTACATGATGCTGGTGTTGAGTGGATTATTCTCGCAGGTTATATGAGGTTAATCGGTCCAACTTTGCTTCAAGGCTTCGAAGGAAGAATTGTGAATATCCACCCATCTCTTCTTCCTTCTTTCCCCGGAAAGGACGCAATCGGACAAGCATTTGAAGCTGGTGTTAAAATCACAGGCGTAACCGTTCATTTCGTGGATGAGGGAATGGATACTGGAAAAATCATTGATCAAGACAGTGTTCGGATTGATGATGGCGACACCAAGGATGACCTGGCAAGTAAAATCCAGGCAGTAGAGCATCTTTTATACCCTGCCGTCATCCGTTCCCTTCTTTAGGAAAAAAACAAAAGGTAGTAGGAGGAATCATTATGGCTATTAAACGTGCGTTGATTAGCGTTTCTGATAAAACAGATATTACAGCATTTGCAAAAGGACTTGCGGACAAAGGGGTTGAGGTGATCTCAACAGGGGGGACAAAGCGTGCTCTAGAAGAAGCTGGTGTAGACGTGATTGGCATCTCGGACGTAACTGGATTCCCAGAGATTCTCGATGGTCGCGTAAAAACCCTTCATCCAAACGTACATAGTGGTCTTCTAGCTGTGCGTGATAATGAAGCTCATCAGAAACAGTTGGATGATCTTAATATCAAGCCAATTGATCTTGTTGTTGTGAATTTGTATCCTTTCCAGGAAACAATCGCAAAACCTGATGTTACTTATGAAGAAGCGATTGAAAATATTGATATTGGTGGACCGACGATGCTTCGTTCTGCTGCAAAAAATCATCGGGACGTAACAGTTGTAGTGGATCCTTCTGATTACAATCGCGTTTTGCGACAAGTTGAAGAAAATGGTGATACAACCGGAATTCTTCGTCGTGAGCTTGCCGCAAAAGTATTTCGCCATACAGCTTCATATGATGCTGTGATTTCGGAATATTTAACTGCTCAATCAGGAGAAGAAGAGCCTGAGTCACTTACGGTAACATTTGAACGGAAACAAACGCTTCGCTATGGTGAAAACCCCCATCAAAAAGCTGTTTTCTATAAAAAACCTTTATATACTGGAGCTTCACTTGCTTCAGCAGAGCAGTTAAATGGTAAAGAGCTTTCTTATAATAATATTAACGATGCTAATGCGGCGCTTAATATTGTGAAGGAATTTGATCAGCCGGCTGTTGTAGCTGTGAAACATATGAACCCGTGCGGAGTTGGTACTGGTGAAACGGTTGTAGAAGCTTATCAAAAAGCATATGAAGCTGATTCCACTTCGATTTTCGGTGGGATTGTCGCGATTAATCGTGAAGTGGATGAAGCAACAGCGCTTAAGTTAAAAGAAATTTTCCTTGAAATTATTATGGCACCTTCGTTTACTGAAGAAGCTTTAGCTGTGTTAACGAAGAAAAAGAACCTTCGTTTATTGAAGCTTGATGTTTCTGCCTCTCCTGCGATTGAACATCAGTTAACTTCCGTAAATGGTGGCCTTTTACTTCAAGAGCGTGATCGTTATGGATTCGATGAAGCTGATATTTCGGTTCCAACCGATCGTGAGCCGACAGAAGAAGAGTGGGAAGCACTGAAGTTAGCATGGAAAGTTGTTAAACATGTGAAATCAAATGCTATCGTTCTAACGAAGAATGACCAAACGATTGGAATTGGTGCAGGACAAATGAACCGTGTCGGTGCTGCGAATATTGCCATCGAGCAAGCAGGTGAGAAGAGCAAGGGATCAGTTATGGGTTCAGATGCTTTCTTCCCAATGGATGATACTGTTGAAGCAGCAGGTCGCGCTGGTGTAACAGCTATTATTCAACCTGGCGGCTCCATTCGCGATGAGGACTCCATCAAGAAAGCGAATGAATATGGCATTACAATGGTCTTTACTGGCATTCGTCATTTTAAACATTAAGAGGAGGTTTTTCGAGTGAAGGTATTGGTAATTGGTCGCGGTGGCCGCGAGCATGTAATGGCATGGAAAGCGGCGGAAAGCAGCTTTGTTGATCAAGTCTTTGTCGCTCCTGGTAATGCAGGTATGACAGACGTTAGTCAGCTTGTGGCAATTGAAGAGAGTGATCATGAGGAACTTGTTGCCTTCGCAAAAAGGGAAAACATTGATTTAACGCTTGTTGGCCCTGAACAACCTCTTCTCGACGGTATTGTAAATCGCTTTGAGGAGGAAGAACTCCGTGTATTTGGCCCAAGACAGGAAGCGGCCTTGATTGAGGGAAGTAAAACGTTCGCCAAAGAATTAATGGTTGCGCATAACATTCCTACCGCATTTTCTAAGTCCTTTACTGACTATATCGAAGCGAAAGCTTATGTTGAAAAAGTCGGTGCGCCGATCGTCCTAAAAGCAGATGGACTTGCTGCAGGTAAAGGTGTTGTGGTGGCAATGTCACTGGAGGAAGCACTCGAAAGCCTTCATGACATGATGGAGAACAATCAGTTTGGTGCTGCTAGTGAACGTGTTGTAGTAGAAGAATTTCTAGAGGGTGAGGAATTCTCTTTAATGGCTCTTGTCGAAGGTGATCGTGTTTACCCACTTGTTATTTCTCAAGATCATAAACGTGCTTTCAATGGTGACGAGGGTCCAAATACAGGAGGGATGGGAGCCTATTCTCCTGTTCCGCAAATTTCTCAAGATACTGTGGATCATGCGGTTGAGACGATTTTACGTCCTGCAGCAAAAGGAATGAAATCAGATGGCCGCTCCTTTACCGGAATTCTCTATGCTGGCCTTATGTTAACAGTTGATGGACCGAAAGTGATTGAATTTAATGCGCGCTTTGGTGATCCAGAGACGCAAGTCGTTCTCCCAAGAATGACATCAGACTTCGTCCAGGCTGTCCTTGATCTCCTCGAGGGTAAAACACCTAAGCTTGAATGGAGCGAACAGTCCGTTATTGGTGTTGTCGTTGCTTCAGGTGGCTATCCAGGTAGCTATGAGAAAGGCAAGGCGATTACTGGGCTTGATCAGGTTGGATCAGAGTCTCTTGTTTTTCATGCCGGAACAAAACAAATCGGTGGAAAGCTAGTAACAGACGGAGGTCGTGTACTACTTGTTGCTTCTGCAGGTGATGATTTGAGAGAAGCGAGTCAGGTGGTATATAAAGAATTAGAAAATGTAAAAGTAACGGAAGGCTTCTATCGAACAGACATTGGGCATCGCGCTATTTCACACGTTTCTTCCTAATATAGGCGAACGCAATCGCAACGATACTTCCAATAATCATCGTATAAATTAACCATGTATCTGTTATATACTCGAGCATAAATAGACCTCCTTTTGATAAGGTAGATGAAACTTCCCTGAATGCAGGGAAGTTTTTTTATGAAAACGTTAAGAAGGATTAATCACTCTTTCAAGTGCCGTTTCATCTGGATCAAGTTTTTCATCGGGGGTCATGAGGTCAACGATGGGGCAATACCTCGTATGTCCTTCAGCTACTTTCATGGCACCGATTGCGGCGATTATCCAGGCTGATTTGGATTCTTCTTTAGAAAGCTTTGCGGTTGAATAAGCAAGAAGTGTGAATCCGGTAGCTAGTCGAACAAAGGCATTCATCATACTAATGTTTGGCTTCAATTGAAAAACTCCTTTCTTCATTCACAAATCTAAAGTAGCAACGTGTCGAAATTATGTTAAAATAAAGAAAACTTCTTGAAGCGGGTGATGGTTTTGGCAAAACGAAAAAATTTATGGACAAAGCAGCAATTACGGCAACACGTTCAAGTAGTGTCTGGAGAACTGCCTCCATCGATCGTTTTTTACAATGCAACATATTTAAATAATGGACTTAAAAAATGGGTTACATCGAATATATGGGTATATGAAGATCGTATTGTGTACGTAGGCGATGATCTTCCTGAAAAGCACCCGTCAACTGAGTGGATTGATTGTTACGGGAAATATCTCGTGCCAGGTTATATTGAACCACATGCACATCCATTTCAACTATATAATCCCCTTACGCTTGCGCGATATGCATCTCAGCGGGGAACAACAACAATGATGAATGATAACCTTTTATTCCTTCTAGGTTTGACAAAAGAGAAAGCGCTTACATTGATTGAGGATTTAGATCAGTATCCCGTTTCGATGTATTGGTGGGCGCGATATGATTCACAAACACAGCTTCTCGATGAGGAGGCCATTACGAATAAAAATATGAAGGAATGGCTGGCACACCCACTTGTGATACAGGGTGGAGAGCTTACCGCATGGCCTGATGTTCTCGGGGGAGATGATGAAATTTTAGAATGGATGCAGGAGACAAGAAGACTCGGTAAACCAGTGGAAGGACATCTCCCTGGTGCTTCTCTCGCAACATTAACGAAGATGGGGCTTCTTGGCGTTTCGTGTGATCATGAAGCGATGACAGGAGAGGAGGCGCTGCGTCGCTTAGAGATGGGTATGATGACGTCACTCCGTTATTCTTCGATAAGACCTGATCTACCTGTCATTCTCGAATCATTGCTGAAAAAAGGAGTTACTTCCTTTGACCGCGTGATGATGAATACAGATGGATCAACGCCTTCATTCCTGGAAAATGGCACAACGGACAAGTTAATTGCAATAGCACTTGAGAAAGGAGTCCCTTCAGAAGATGCGTATTCTATGGTGTCATATAATGTCGCAAACCATTACGGTATAAGCGATACGCATGGTATGATAGCACCGGGTAGAGTGGCTCACATTAATATTCTTGCATCAAAAGAAGATCCGCTTCCGGTCTCTGTTCTAGCGCGTGGAAAATGGTTAAAGCGTGATCGTGATGAAGTAGAACAGGATTGGTCTTTTGATTGGGAAGGTCATGGACTTTCTCCACTTGATAATTCGTGGGAAATTCAATCAAACGATTTAACTTTCTCTGGTCCGGCAGGAATTGAAATGGTGAATGCTGTTATTACAAAGCCTTATAATCTATCTGTCGAAACGTCCGTTGAAGAGCTACCGTCAGGTTCTGATGAAAGCTTTATGATGCTTCTCAGTCGTGAAGGGAAATGGCGTGTAAATACGATCATTAAAGGCTTCGCTAATCAAGTGAAAGGGTTTGCAAGCAGCTTTTCAAATACGGGTGATTTTATTATCATTGGGAAAAATAAAGCGGATATGATGACAGCTTTTAATCGAATAAATGAAATTGGTGGGGGGATCTCTCTTGTAGAAGATGGAGAAGTTATATCCGAAATTAAACTTCCTCTCATGGGCAAAATGTCTGATCTTCCACTTGAAGAACTAATCAAAGTTGAAAAGAGAATGATACAAGAACTAGAAGATAGAGGCTACTTATATAAAGATCCCGTTTATAGCTTGTTGTTCTTTTCTTCAACACATTTACCTTTTATTCGATTGACGCAGCAAGGAATTTATGATGTGAAAAGGAAAATGGTACTTTTTCCTTCGATAATGCGTTAAACTATAACAAAGTAACCTCTTAACGGAGTGAAGTGCATGATTTTATTCGGTTGAATTGTTAAAATGAATATAAAGCTGTAAAAATAGCACATCAAGATGAACGTTACAGAATGCAACATATAGACGAAACATACTTAAGTAAGGAGAGTGGATTTAGAATGCAAATTGATAAACTTCGAGGTAAGACACTTGACCAACTTTTTGAAGCGATTCTTTCATTGAAAGATCTTGAAGAATGCTATTTGTTCTTTGATGATCTAGCGACTGTAAATGAGATACAATCGCTTGCTCAGCGTTTGGAAGTAGCAAGAATGCTACGTGAAGGGTTTACGTATCATAAAATTGAAACAGAAACAGGCGCAAGCACCGCTACTATTTCCAGAGTAAAGCGCAGCTTAAACTATGGAAACGATGGCTATCAAATGACGCTTGATCGTGTTCACAATAAAGAGTAGAAAATGAGCCGGCTTCCGGCTCATTTTTGTTTTGGTTGGCGTGTAGGTGGATATTTGCCTTTTCGCGGATATATTTGAGAAATCGCGGAAATAATGATCGATTTCGCGGATAGTATTAGATTATCGCGGAATTATGGATTTTAAATGGTTGCAGGTGTTTGTGGAGGCTAAACGAGCGCTTCCGCTTTTCGTAGATCCAGCTGCAGTGGGCAGACTCTCGGTCACTTCACCTTTCAACTCGAACACAAAGGGCGTGTTCAATTTGAAAGGCTCCAGCGCTTGTCGAGGCTAAACGGGCGCTTCCGCTTTTAGGTGATCCAGCTGCAGTGGGCAGGTCCTCGATCGCTTCACCATTTCATCCGAACACAAAGGACGTGTTCAAATGAAATGCCTCCAGCGCTTGTCGGACCTAAACGCCCACTTCCGCTTTTCGTGATCCAGCTGCAGCCTCCAGACCCTCTGTCACTTCACCCTCCAACTCGAACATAAAGACCGTGTTCAATTTGGAGGGCTCCAGTGCCTGCCGGGTCTAAACGGAGGCTTCCGCTTTTCATGTATTCTTTGATATAATCCAATTTATGAGGAAAAGTGGGAGGAAGGGTTAGGATGTTTGATTTTCGAGAGTGGAAGCATGTGTTTAAGCTGGATCCGAATAAGGAGATAGAGGATTATGATCTTGAGGCGATTTGTGAGTCTGGGACGGATGCGGTGATTGTTGGTGGTAGTGATGGCGTAACGCTTGATCGGACTTTAGATCTACTTGCTAGAATTCGCCGTTACGCGGTACCATGTGCTCTTGAGGTATCCACTGTTGAGGCAGTGACACCAGGATTTGATTTTTATTTTATTCCGACAGTGTTGAATACGGAAGATAGCCGATGGGTGACCGGATTACATCATGAGGCTGTAAAAGATTTTGGCGAAATCATGAACTGGGATGAAATTGTGATGGAAGGGTATTGTATTTTAAACCAGGATTCTAAGGTTGCTCAGTTAACTTCTGCTCATACTAATCTAGATGAAGCTGATGTTCTTGCTTATGCTCGTATGGCAGAGAAAATGTTCAAACTGCCCATTTTTTATGTGGAATATAGCGGAACATATGGAGATGCAGAGCTTGTTCGGAAAGTGAGCCAGGTTCTTGACGATACGCACCTTTTTTATGGTGGCGGAATTGACTCACCTGAGAAAGCGAAAGAAATGGCTGCTTCTGCAGATACGATTATTGTCGGGAACGTCATATACGATAATATGAAGCAGGCGATAAAAACTGTTGCTGCTGTGAAAGGAAATTGATTCTCTCCTGTCGATCAGGTAAAATAAGAAGTAAGAACATACGTTTGTGAGGAGTGCGAAAACATGCAACGAATAGTTGATAAGTTACTAAACGGGCTAAATCCCGAACAACAAGAAGCGGTCAAGCACACGGATGGACCGCTTTTAATTATGGCTGGAGCAGGTAGTGGAAAAACGAGAGTGCTGACGCATCGTATTGCGTATCTTCTTGTGGAGAAACAGGTATCTCCTTGGAATATTCTTGCGATTACGTTTACGAATAAAGCGGCGCGAGAAATGAGAGAACGAGTAAACTCGATTACGGGACCAGTCTCGGAAGATATTTGGATCTCGACATTCCACTCTATGTGCGTACGTATTTTAAGAAGAGACGGTGATCGGATTGGAATTAACCGCAACTTCACCATTCTTGATTCTGGGGACCAGCTGACTGTTATTAAGAAGATCTTGAAAGAGCAGAACGTAGATCCAAAGAAATTTGAGCCTAGAGGGATTCTTGGCAGTATTAGCTCTGCAAAAAATGAACTCGAAACCCCTGAAGATTATAAAGCTAATGCAAAGGGGCCATACGAAAGTGTTGTTGCTGATGCATATGAGCAATATCAGAAGCAGCTTCGTAAAAACCAGGCGCTTGATTTTGATGATTTGATTATGCGGACCATCACTTTGTTCAAAAAGGTGCCGGAAGTACTCGAGTTTTATCAGCGTAAATTTCAGTATATTCATGTTGATGAGTATCAAGATACAAACAAGGCACAATATATCCTTGTTAAACTCATGGCTGAGAAATATCAGAACCTTTGCGTAGTTGGTGATTCTGATCAGTCGATCTACCGCTGGCGTGGTGCAGATATACAGAACATTCTTTCCTTTGAGAAGGACTATCCAAGTGCACGTGCGATATTCCTTGAGCAAAACTATCGTTCAACTAAGAAAATTCTACAAGCGGCCAATGTGGTTATTGAAAATAATACGAACAGAAAGCCTAAAAAGCTTTGGACGGATAATGATGATGGGCAACATATTACTTATTATCAGGCAAACGATGAACATGATGAGAGTCGTTTCGTAACAGGGAAAATCCTTGATATGGTGAATAGCGGACAGAGAACGAATTCACAAATAGCGATTCTTTATCGTACGAATGCCCAGTCGCGTGTGATTGAGGAAATTTTAAATAAGTCGAACATCCATTACAACATTGTCGGCGGTACAAAGTTCTACGACCGTAAAGAGATTAAAGATGTTCTAGCATACCTCCGTCTCATTGCTAATCCAGATGATGATATTAGCTTACTTCGAATTGTAAATGTTCCAAAGCGTGGTGTTGGTGCATCGACAATGGACAAGGTAGCACAATATGCGGCTAATCAGGATATTTCTATCTTTACAGCTCTTCAAGAAGTCGAGCAGATCGGGTTAAGCGCTCGTTTCACTAAGACTCTTAAATCATTTGGTAATCAAATGGCAAACTGGTCACAAATGCAGGAATATCTAGCCGTATCTGAACTTGTTGAGGAAGTAATTGATAAGTCAGGGTATCGTGATGCGTTAAGAAATGAGAATACAATCGAATCACAAACACGACTTGAAAACATTGATGAATTTCTTTCTGTTACACAAGAATTTGAGAAAGCAAGTGAAGATAAAAGCCTAATCGCTTTTCTAACAGACCTTGCGCTCGTTGCGGATATCGATAAGTTAGATGAGGATGAAGGTGAGCAGAGGGAAGCTGTTACACTTATGACGCTCCATTCAGCTAAAGGTTTGGAATTTCCCGTTGTTTTCCTCATTGGGATGGAAGAAGGAGTATTCCCGCATAGTCGTTCCCTATTTGAGGAAGAAGAGATGGAAGAAGAGCGTCGTCTAGCATATGTTGGTATTACAAGAGCAGAAGAAGAGCTTTTCTTAACAAATTCTCGTCTTAGAACACTTTACGGAAAAACAAACGCGAATCCTGTGTCCCGCTTCATAGGAGAGATACCAGAAGAATTACTTGAGAAGCAAGGTCAAGAAAAGCCAGCTACACCGTTTGGTGGAACTAGTTCCCGACCTTCTTCAAGACCTGCTACTCCAAAGACGCCTAGACGTCCTCAACTTACTTCAACGGGTGGAGATTCACTCGATTGGAAAGTAGGAGATAAAGCAAGTCACCGCAAATGGGGCGTTGGTACGGTCGTTAGCGTTAAGGGTGAGGGTGACTCGACTGAGCTTGATATTGCTTTCCCTAACCCGGTAGGAATTAAGCGTTTGTTAGCGAAGTTTGCGCCTATTGAAAAGCAATAGTCATTTTAGAAGGTGAGGTTTGACGATGGAAGAAAAGCAAAAGCGCATCGAAGAGCTTCGTCAGCTCTTAAATCAGTACAATTACGAGTACCACGTTCTAGATCAGCCGACCGTTCCTGATGCCGAGTATGATCGGATGATGAATGAATTAATTAACCTGGAAGAAGAGAATCCTGAACTTAAAACGGAAGATTCTCCAACTCAGCGCGTCGGTGGCCCGCCTCTTGAAGGCTTTCAAAAAGTTGAACACAGAGTACCTATGCTAAGTCTTGGTAATGCTTTTGGCGAAGAGGACTTGAAGGACTTCGACCGACGTGTACGTGATCGAATTGGCGAAAACTTTTCGTATGTATGCGAGTTAAAAATAGACGGTCTTGCCGTTTCACTTATTTATGAAGATGGAGTTTTTGTGCGTGGAGCCACACGTGGGGATGGCACGGTAGGAGAGGACATTACTCAGAATTTAAAAACCATTCCAGCTATCCCACTTCGTTTAAGCGAGAATGTTAGCATGGAGGTGCGTGGTGAGGCGTTCATGCCAAAGCCATCCTTCATGAAATTAAATGAAACACGTGAGAAGAACGATCAGGATTTATTTGCAAATCCTCGAAATGCAGCGGCTGGTTCTCTTCGCCAGCTTGATCCAAAGATTGCTGCTAGCCGCAACTTGTCTATTTTTGTATACGGTGTAGGTACGGTTGAAGGCAGGGAAATTAGTTCACATTCAAATGGCCTTGATTTTCTCAAAGGGCTAGGATTCAAAACCAATCCAGAATGGAAGCGATGTAACACGATTGATGATGTTATTGATTACATCGGTGGTTGGTCAGAGAAACGTCCTGATCTCTCATACGAGATCGATGGGATTGTTGTGAAAGTAGATGCCCTCAATCAACAAGAGGAGCTAGGATTTACTGCGAAAAGTCCACGATGGGCCATTGCATACAAGTTTCCTGCTGAAGAGGTTGTAACGCAGCTCTTGGATATTCAGCTTAATGTGGGCAGAACTGGTGTCGTCACTCCCACTGCTGTTTTAGAACCAGTACTCGTTGCTGGGACAACCGTGCAGCGAGCATCTCTTCATAATGAGGATTTGATTCGTGAGAAGGATATTAAAATTGGAGACTATGTCGTTGTGAAAAAAGCAGGAGACATTATTCCTGAAGTCGTTTCAGTTCTTGAAGATCGTCGTTCAGGTGAAGAAAAAGCATTTTCTATGCCTGAAAAGTGTCCTGAATGTGATAGTGATCTCGTTCGATTAGAAGAAGAGGTCGCACTTCGATGCATTAATCCAAAATGTCCAGCTCAGCTCCGTGAAGGACTCATTCATTTCGTTTCACGCAATGCAATGAATATTGATGGACTAGGTGAACGGGTGATTACTCAGCTGTTTCGAGAGGAATTAATTCATGATGTAGCAGATATCTATCAGCTGACACACGATCAACTTATTGAGTTAGAGCGAATGGGTGAGAAGTCAGTCTCCAACCTTCTTGAGGCGATAAGCGTCTCAAGGAATAATTCATTAGAAAAACTGTTGTTTGGTCTTGGGATACGCCATGTCGGTGCAAAAGCTGCGAAAACTCTTGCACAACAATTTGGCTCTATGGACAGTATTGTTCAAGCAAATATAGAAGATCTTGAAGCAATTAATGAAGTGGGACAGAAAATGGCTGATTCTGTTGTGCGATATTTTCAAAATGAAGAAGTGCATGAACTAATTGAAGAATTAAAAGAAGCTGGCGTTAATATGACCTATAAAGGACCAAAGCCAGTTGCTGTAGAAGACATTGATTCCGTGTTTGCGGGGAAAACAATTGTACTCACTGGTAAGTTAGAACAGTTGAGTCGCGGGGAAGCAAAGAAGAAGCTTGAAGAACAAGGCGCAAAGGTGACAGGTAGTGTAAGTAAGAGCACAGATCTTGTCATTGCAGGGGAAGATGCTGGTTCTAAGCTTGAAAAGGCAGAGTCTCTTGGCATTGACGTGTGGAGTGAGAACAGGTTCCTTGAAGAGTTAAACGAATGAGGAGAGGGAAGTAATGCCAAAGAAGCAAACGTTCATCGTTAGTATCATGGCCCTTTCGCTCGTATTATCCGGTTGCGTTCCAAGTTTTATGAAGGGCGATCAGGACGATACAGTGAAAGTGAATGATTCAGAAGGTGAAGATAGCGAAGAAATGATTGTTAGTGAAGATATCAAAACATCTGAAACGTATTATCGTTCAGTACTTGAGAAGGATGGGGATAAAAATTCTCTTGATACTTCACAAGTTAGGGGATTAATCACGGCTGGCGTTGATAACCGTCTCGATGTTGATGCGCTTGAGATGGGTTTAATCAGACTTTCTCAAGAGCAATTTGATCCTGAGAAATATTTCTTTAAAGAAGGGCAGCTTTTTGATACAGAGCAAATTCATAGCTGGCTGTATAGAGATAATCCTGATGATAAAGAAAATCAGGGCCTCAATCCAGCTCTTGGGGTAAAAGAAGATCCTGCTAAGTATGAGCAAGTAATTGAAGCAGAGAAGAAAAACCCTAAATTCTTATCTTATATACATGAACAAGATTACTATGTTCAAAACAAAGATGACGAGTTACAACTAGGCGGAATCTCGATTGCCTTATCGCTTTATTCTGAATATCCTTATTCTGTTCTTGATGAGAATGGCCTGAAATATACTGGTTCAGTGAAACTAGGGAAAGAAGAAGTGATTTCTAAGGCGAAGGAATCGATTGAACCAATTGTGAAGAAAATTCGTGCCGAGCATGACGTACCTATCATGTTCACTCTGTTTTTAGAGCAACCAAGACAATCAGTAGTCCCAGGAAACTTTGTGGCGAGCACGATTGTAGGAGAAGGGAAATCCAGCCCAGATTCTTGGAAGGATTTAAATGAGAAGTACGTTGCTTTTCCTTCCTCTGCAGCCTCCGACGAGTACCCTGCTGAAGCAGAGAAGTTTGATGATTTCACGCGTGAAATCCAGGATTTCTTTCCAAACTTTGTAGGTGTCATTGGCACAGGGTTCTATAAACAGGATGAGCTTACACAGTTGAAGGTTGAAATACCAATCCAATTTTATAGCAAAGCGGAGGTCATTTCGTTTACACAGTTCGTAAACGGTCTTGTCAAGAAACGGAATGATACATTTCCTCAGGAGCTTCCGGTCTCCATCTACATCACAAATAACGGAGAAACAGAAAGTATGATTGTGAAAGATCCTAACGAAGAAGAACCGTTTGTTCATATTTATCAATAAATAAAAACCCTCCCAGTGTTTTTACACTGGGAGGGTTTTGTTATTCAGACAAGGCTTTTTGGAGTGTTTGAATGTTTTTTTCCATTAATGTGAAGTATGTTTCGTTATTTTCGATATCTTCTTCGGTTAAAACAGATAGATTATGGATGCGAAGCGTATTGAGTCCAAGCTCTTTTTGAACTGCTTTAGCAGGCTTGGGGGTAGCATTTTGTTCGAAAAGCATATACTTCAAATTGTGGCTTTTTGCTGTTTCGATAATTTCTTCTAATTGTTTTTGAGTAGGCTCTTGAGAAGGAGAAAGACCCGAGACGCTTAATTGTTCAAGGCCATAACGACTTTCCCAGTAGCTATAAGCATCATGAGAGATGAGAAATTCTTTCTTATCTGCACGATCAGCCATTTCTTGGAAGGATTGATCCAAGGCTAATAATTCTTCTTGCAAAGAACTAAAATTAGTTTCGAATGTTTCTTTCTGATCAGGATCGAGCGTGATAAGAGCATCTTTAATATTTTCAGCCTGCTCGATTGCAAGGATGGGATCGATCCAGATATGGGGATTCATATCACCATGATCATGGTCGGCGTGCTCTTCATGCTCTTCATGCTCTTCTTCAGATTCATCTAGATGGATGTCTTTAGCTGACTCAAGAACCATAACATCTTCATTGTTAAGCGTGTCCTGGGCAGCATCTGCAAATCCTTCCATACCTGCACCATTATAAATAAACAAATCCGCTTCAGCTAATTCGGCCATTGTTCTAGTTGTTGGCTCGAAGCTATGTGCATCGCTACCTGGAGGAATGATTGACTCAGCCGTTACATCTTCTCCTCCAATCCGTTCGGCAAAGTATTCAAGAGGATAAAGTGTTGTATAAATGGTAAGCTTTCCACCCGCTTTAGAGTCTGACTTATCTTGACCACAAGCGACAAGGATAAACGTAGAAATAGATAATAATAACGCTAATTTAAAAAAGCGATTATTCATAAGTGATTTTCCCTTCCGTAAGTTTCTCTGCCACTCATTATATCGTAATGATTACGTTTTGCAAACAGTAATCTTTCCGATTTGTTTTGTTCATTATAGTAAAAAGTCATAAAAAGGTTTGGGAGTGGGAAGGGTGAAAATTACATGGAAAAAATAGTTATGATAATTAGCATTATGGAGGTATGAAAAGAAGGGGAACGCGGCAATCTATAAAAAATATTTCAATTTGAAGATTAACATTACAAAATAGTGGGTAAATGTTACTAGAGTATGTAGATGAGGGAAATATTGGTCAATTAATTTAAATAAATTTTCATGAATACTTATGACCTAAAAGTTGCTAAAAGAAGGGAAATCTCTTTCATCGTGTATTTTTATTCATTGAAAAGTTTATCTTATAATATTTGCATTGTTCAGAAAAATATTTTGTGATATAGTAATCATTGGTTTGTAAAGGACTAATGGTCTACTGGAATAATTTGAATTCACAGCAAAAATGTATAGTTGTGAATATTGACTTTGGAGGGGGTGAAAGTGTGGAATATACCTTAACTACCGCAACATGGTTCTGGCTACTTATACCAATGCCTTTATTAGTCGTATTATCAATAATAACTTTTTTTACCGAAAGGAGAGAATAGTACTCGATGAGTATTGAGACGCCAACGTTAGTCACATTTATAGTGTACCTTGTCGGTATGCTCGCAATTGGATTAATTGCTTACAAAATGACAAGTAACTTATCTGATTATGTTCTTGGAGGAAGAAGATTAGGTGGATCTGTTGCCGCACTTAGTGCCGGAGCATCAGATATGAGTAGCTGGCTCTTACTAGGCCTACCTGGTGCAATGTATGCAGGTGGTATGAGTCAAATTTGGATTGGGATTGGGCTCGCAATCGGAGCTTACCTGAACTGGCAGTTTGTTGCATCGCGTCTTCGCCGTTATACAGAAGTGGCGAATGATTCGATTACGGTTCCTGATTACCTTGAAAACCGTTTTCGTGATGGTTCGAAAGCACTTCGCGTGATTTCAGCAATTGTCATTCTTGTATTCTTTACGTTCTATACGTCTTCAGGTCTTGTTGGGGGCGCAATCCTGTTTGAAAGCTCGTTCGGAATGAGCTATGAAAGCGCATTGTGGATCGGTGCACTTGTTATTATTTCTTATACGTTCCTCGGTGGTTTCTTAGCGGTAAGCTGGACAGATTTCTTCCAGGGAATACTTATGTTCCTTGCACTTGTTGTCGTGCCAATTGTTGCCCTAAATGAAATGGGTGGCTGGAGCGAAACAGTTAATCAAGTCGGTGCAACGGATACAACTTATCTCGATATCTTTACTGGTATGAGCTTTATGGGGATTATTTCTCTGCTTGGTTGGGGACTTGGTTACTTTGGCCAACCTCATATCATCACTCGTTTTATGGCAGTTAAATCTTCGAAAGAAATTCCTAAAGCACGCCTTGTTGGTATGTCATGGATGGTTCTTTCACTGTTTGGTGCAATCTTTACTGGTTTCATCGGTATTGCCTATTTCGATGCGGGACTTCCGAACTCGGAAACAGTCTTTATTGAATTTACGCAAGTGCTCTTTAATCCATGGGTTTCCGGCTTCTTGCTTGCTGCAATCCTATCTGCGATTATGAGTACAATTGACTCTCAGCTTCTTGTATCTTCAAGTGCTGTTGCGGAGGACTTCTATAAAGCGATCCTTCGTAAGAACGCTAGTCAGACTGAGCTTGTATGGGTAGGTCGTATCGCGGTTCTTGCGATTGCGTTACTAGCTATTCTACTTGCCTACAACCCTGATAGCAGTGTTCTTGATCTTGTAAGTTATGCCTGGGCCGGGTTTGGTGCCGCATTTGGACCTGTTATTATACTGAGTCTATTCTGGAAACGTATGACGCGTAATGGTGCCCTTGCTGGTATCATCACGGGTGCAGTAGTCGTTATTCTATGGGCTCAATTATCAGGCGGACTATTCGACCTTTACGAATTGATTCCAGGCTTTATTCTTGCATGGATCGCTGTTATGGCATTCAGCTTTGTAGGTAAAGAACCTGGTAAAGAGATTGAAGATGAATTTGAAGCAGCTAAGACATCTGAATTTTAATCAGCTTTACTCAGGAGGCTCATCCCAATAGGGGGTGAGTCTTTTTTTGAAATAAGAATGGGACAATCTATAGACGCAAGCCCTAAAACAGAAGTTAAACAAACGTTTGATTAATCCGACTTAATTAAACGTTTGTTTAAAATTGGAACAGACGGCGTTCTGTTGCTTAATGAAGCTTGTTTTTGGTATCATCTATATATTGCAGGTTGTTCGAAATTTGTGGAGGTGAAAGTGATGTCCAGAATTACCAAAGAAGAGGTTAAGCATGTAGCGAACCTCGCTAGACTAGAAATGGATGAGGGAGAGGTCGAGAAATTTACAACTCAGCTTGATGACATTATTTCAATGGCGGAGCAGCTGAATGAATTAGATACAGAGAACGTTGAGCCTACAACGCATGTTCTCGATTTAAAAAATGTACTTCGTGAAGACAAAGTACAGCCGTGGTTATCTCGTGAGGAAGCATTGAAGAATGCACCTGATAAAGAGAATGGTCAAGTAAAAGTTCCATCAATATTTGAGTAAGGGAGGCAACGTCCTTGTTTGATAAAAGCATAAGTGAGCTTCACAGCTTGCTTCATAAGAAAGAATTATCCGTCAGTGAACTTGTTCAAACCTCGTTTGATCGTATTCATACGGTCGACGAAAAGGTAAAAGCATTCATGACGTTAAATGAAGAAGGAGCAATGCAAGCAGCAAAAGCGCTTGATGAAAAGCTCGGTACAGAAGATGCAAGAGGGCTTCTTTTTGGTCTCCCTGTAGGTGTGAAAGATAACATTGTTACAAAAGGACTTCGTACAACAGCGTCAAGCCAGCTTCTAAGCAACTTTGACCCATTACATAATGCAACAGTGGTTGAACGTTTAAATGCAGCGGAAACCATCACTGTGGGCAAATTGAATATGGACGAGTTCGCGATGGGTTCTTCTAATGAGAACTCTGGCTTCTTTGGCACGCGTAACCCATGGAACACCGATTATGTACCTGGTGGCTCAAGCGGCGGCTCAGCTGCATCTGTTGCTGCTGGAGAAGTTTTCTTCTCACTTGGCTCTGATACAGGTGGCTCAATCCGTCAGCCAGCTGCTTTTTGTGGTGTTGTAGGATTAAAACCTACTTACGGACTCGTTTCTCGATTTGGCTTGATCGCGTTCGCATCATCACTCGATCAAATTGGACCAATCACAAACACCGTAGAAGATAACGCCTATCTTCTTCAATCGATTGCAGGTCACGATAAGATGGACTCAACTTCAGCGAATGTTGACGTTCCAGATTACCTTTCTAGCCTAACAGGTGATGTGAAAGGTCTTCGTATTGCGGTACCGAAAGAATACCTTGCTGAAGGTGTAGATGAAGACGTGAAGAACAGCGTCCTTCAATCACTTAAAAAGCTTGAAGAGCTTGGCGCAACTTGGGAGGAAGTATCTCTACCGCACTCTAAATATGCTGTAGCGACATACTATCTTCTTTCTTCTTCAGAAGCATCAGCTAACCTTGCTCGCTTTGACGGCGTCCGCTATGGCGTTCGTGCTGAAGCTGAGAACCTTCTTGATCTTTATAAGAAAACAAGAAGCGAAGGCTTTGGTGACGAAGTGAAGCGACGTATTATGCTAGGGACGTTTGCACTTAGCTCTGGCTATTACGATGCTTATTATAAGAAAGCACAAAAAGTTCGTACGCTCATCAAGAATGACTTTGAAAAAGTATTCGAGGACTACGATGTGATTATCGGACCTACAACGCCGACACCAGCCTTTAAAGTAGGCGAGAAGATTGATAACCCACTAACGATGTATGCGAATGATATTCTCACAATCCCGGTTAACCTTGCAGGTGTCCCTGCGATTTCCGTACCATGTGGTTTATCAAATGGCCTACCTGTTGGACTTCAAATAATCGGAAAGCACTTTGATGAGAAGACCGTTTACCGCGTTGCTCATGCATTTGAGCAAGCAACGGATCATCATAAGGCTAAACCAGAGCTGTAAGGGGTGACGACTGAAAATGAATTTTGAAACTATTATTGGTCTGGAAGTTCACTCAGAACTGAAGACAAACACAAAGATTTTCTGTAATTGTTCAACAAATTTCGGTGCGCCGCCTAACACGAACGTTTGCCCGATCTGTCTAGGTCATCCTGGTGTTCTTCCAGTGATGAACGAACAAGCTGTTGATTTTGCGATGCGTGCGGCAATGGCATTGAACTGTGAAATCGCAGAAGATACGAAGTTTGACCGTAAAAACTATTTCTATCCAGATAACCCCAAAGCTTATCAGATCTCACAATATGATAAGCCAATCGGTGAAAACGGATGGATTGATATTGAAGTAAACGGCAAAACAAAGCGTATCGGTATTACGCGTCTTCACCTTGAAGAAGATGCTGGTAAGCTCACGCACGTTGATGGAGAGAACCATTCTCTTGTTGACTTCAACCGTCAGGGTACACCTCTTGTTGAGATCGTATCTGAACCGGATATTCGTACACCTGAAGAAGCGTATGCTTACCTTGAGAAGCTAAAAGCGATTCTTCAATATACGGAAGTGTCTGACTGTAAAATGGAAGAAGGATCTCTTCGCTGTGATGCGAACCTTTCTCTTCGCCCATATGGACAAGAAGAGTTTGGTACAAAAACTGAGCTTAAGAACTTGAACTCATTTGCTAACGTACAAAAAGGTCTTCAATTCGAAGAAGTACGTCAGGAGAAAGAACTTCTAGCAGGAAATGTGATCGGCCAGGAAACACGTCGCTATGACGAAGCTGGCAAGAAAACAATTCTGATGCGTGTGAAAGAAGGATCTGACGACTACCGTTACTTCCCAGAGCCTGACCTTGTTCGTCTTGCTATTAATAAAGAGTGGATGGACCGCGTGCGCGAAGATATTCCTGAACTTCCAGATGCTCGTCGTGAGCGCTATGTGCAGAAATATGATCTTCCAGAGTACGATGCGATGGTACTCACTCAGTCTAAGAAAATGTCTGATTTCTTCGAAGTAGCGATTGACCAGGGGGCTGATCCTAAACAAGCCTCAAACTGGTTGATGGGTGAAGTATCGGCATACTTAAATGCGAACTATAAAGAAATTGATGAAGTGGCCCTAACTCCGGAAGGATTAGGCAAACTGATTTCTCTAATCGAGAAAGGAACAATTTCTTCTAAGATCGCGAAGAAAGTATTCAAAGATCTTATCGAAAAAGGCGGCGATCCTGAACAGATCGTTAAAGACAAAGGCCTTGTTCAGATTTCTGACGAAGGCGAGCTTCGTTCAATCGTTTCAGGTATTCTTGACGAGAACGAACAATCCATCGAAGACTACAAAAACGGGAAAGACCGCGCACTCGGCTTCCTCGTTGGTCAAGTGATGAAGGCAACCAAAGGAAAAGCAAATCCTCCAATGGTAAACAAACTCATTGTTGAAGAAATGGATAAGCGATAAATTGTGAAACCCTCCCATTGCGGAGGGTTTTTTTATTGTCTATATAGAAGTGCAAGCTTGTTCACCTCATCCGCATTTATTCGGCTTTGCTTTTTTTTAGGGAAAAGCCTATAATCAGAACAGAAGGTTAAGCGGCGGAAAACGGTCACGAGAATGTGGGCGTTTTTTGTTTGCGACTATCATATAAATAAAAGAAGACATCACTTAAGAGAACGCGTACGATTATTGTCCAAACCAATTCAAAAAAGTAACCATACATGCAAATCAGAATGAAAGAATTAAGATAGAGAAGATAGGATGATGAAGGATGAAACGTGCAAGACTAATTTATAATCCAACGTCCGGTAGAGAACAAGTGAAGCGCTCGCTGCCATACATTTTAGAACGCCTTGAAGTAAATGGGTACGAGACGTCTGCCCATGCTACCACTTGTGAAGGGGATGCAACGGAAGCAGCGCGCATCGCTGTAGAAAGACGATTTGATCTTGTCATTGCTGCAGGTGGAGACGGAACGATTTATGAAGTAATCAATGGCATCGCTGAGCAGCCGTATCGTCCAAAAATGGGGATTATTCCAGTTGGTACAACGAACGATTTCGCACGAGCGATTGGCGTTCCTCGCACAGTTGAAGGTGCTATGGATGTCCTATGCAACGGCCTTGAAATGCCAATTGATATTGGTCGTGTAAACGAACATTACTTTATCAACATCGCAGGTGGCGGACGCCTGACTGAATTAACGTATGAAGTGCCTAGTAAGCTTAAAACAATGCTTGGCCAGCTAGCTTATTATATGAAAGGCATCGAAATGCTTCCATCCATTCGCCCGGCGAGGACTCGGATTGAATATGATGGAAAGCTCTTTGAAGATGAAATTATGCTTTTTCTAGTCTCTAACTCAAACTCCATCGGCGGATTTGAAAAGCTAGCCCCTCATGCGTCATTGAATGATGGACTGTTCGATCTCATGATTTTGAAAAAGACGAACATCGCAGAATTCATTCGGATCGCAAGCAGTGCGCTACGTGGTGATCATATTAATGATCCGAATGTGGTCTACAAAAAAGCAAGTCACATCAAAGTAGAATCAGTCGATAAAATGCAGCTCAACCTGGACGGAGAGTACGGCGGCCCACTTCCAGCAGAGTTTACGAACTTATATCGTCACATCACAATGATCGTCCCGAAAGAAACGAGCGAAAAACATACAAATGAAGAAGAAGCCGCGCACAAGCGCGCGATTTCAGGTGAGTAGAAGTGAATGGGAGAAGTCAGAGACTGAGAGCTCTGGCTTTTTCTGTTGTAGTGGAGGATCTGGGAGTGGAGGAGGAAATTTGGGTTTGGCCAATAAAAATTGATTTTGGCTAATATATTTCAGATTTGGCCAATATATCGTGGGTTTAGCCAATATAATTCCATTTTGGCCAATAAACCATGAAATCGAGCTCGCCTCACGTGCAAAAAGCACCGCGCTGTTACATTTCGCGATCCATTCACACTGTGGTACAATTTTTGTACATGAAATTGAACGGAAAAGGACGGAAACCAAATGAGTAATCAAGAAGTACCTGTAAAAAAGAATGACGTTGTTGAAGTAGAGTTCAGAGACCTTTCCCATGACGGAGCAGGCGTTGCGAAAATAGACGGTTACACGCTTTTCGTCCCGTACGGTATCCCTGGCGAAACAGCGAACGTGAAAGTGATCAAAACGAAGAAAGGTTACGGCTTCGGAAAGATTCTTGATGTGAAAGTTGAGAGCGAAGACCGTAACACGCCGCCGTGTCCGATTTTCTATCAATGCGGCGGCTGTCAGACCCAGCATATTACGTATGATAGTCAGCTAAGATTCAAGCACAAGCAAGTTCAAGACGTGATGGAACGCATCGCGAAGATCGATGTGCCCGTTCATCCTGTGATGGGTATGGAAGACCCATGGCGCTATCGTAACAAAGCACAGGTTCCTGTTGGTGAACAGAACGGTAAAATCGTCGCTGGCTTCTACCAGCAGCGCAGCCACCAGATTATCGACATGGATCAGTGCCTCATTCAGGAGCAGGAAAACGATGAAGTTTTACGAGTTGTAAAAGGAATTGCTGAGAAGTACGGCATCCGTGCATACGACGAGCGTTCACATCGCGGAACGCTCAGACACGTTGTTGCAAAATACGGAAAGCAAACGGACGACATCATGGTCGTCATCGTTACAAAAAACAAAGACTTACCAAATCGCAAGAACATCATCAAAGACATCACTGAGCAACTTCCGAAAGTGAAATCAATCGTTCAAAACGTAAATCCAAAGCGCACGAACGTGATCTTCGGTGACGAAACCCGCGTCCTGTGGGGCTCACCATACATTTACGATACGATCGGCGACATTAAATTCGCCATCTCAGCTCGCTCGTTTTATCAGGTGAATCCTGATCAAACAAAGGTGCTTTACGATCAGGCGCTTGAATACGCTGGACTTACTGGGAATGAAACGGTCATCGACGCTTATTGCGGCATCGGAACGATTTCTCTTTTCCTCGCGCAAAAAGCAAAGCAGGTATACGGCGTTGAAATCGTACCAGAAGCGATTGAAGATGCGAAGCGAAATGCTGATTTAAACGGCATTACAAACGCAGAGTTTGCGGTAGGTGAAGCAGAGAACGTCATTCCAGCCTGGAAAGAGCAGGGCATCAAGCCTGACGTGATTGTCGTTGACCCACCACGTAAAGGCTGCGATGAAGCACTCCTTCAAACGATTATTGATATGAAACCTGAGAAAGTCGTTTATGTATCATGTAACCCAGCTACGCTCGCTCGTGATCTACGCATCTTAGAAGATGGTGGTTTTAAAACGAAAGAAGTTCAGCCGGTTGATATGTTCCCGCATACGACGCACGTTGAATGCTGTGCGTTGATAGAACGAAGTAAAGAATAAGCAGATGGGTTCGAGAATCGATAAAAGATTCTCGGACTTCCATCTGCTTTTATTTCAATGCGATCAATCAATCTGTGGAGAATTTCAGGAGTTAACTCTTTAAGATCTATAAATTCTTCTAGTGCTTGCTTTATTTCATTTATAGCAATCTTATTATCTGTTGATTCTAAAGAAATTTTACTTTGATTTTGGTTTGTAACTAATTTATTAATGCTCTCATTAATATCTTTTATGAAGTCATCATAAGCCTCTTTTGAGATTACTTCGTCAACTAATAAGCTAAGTGTTTTTTTCTTTCTCATATTCAAAGCTTCAATTTCTTTAGTTTGGGAATCAATATTCTTTAAAGCAATTTGTCTTTGCTTCTTTAACTTGCTATCCAGTGACTTAACAATAGCCTTATCATGTATTGAATCTATCAGGTTTTTGATATCATTTAATATTACAAGCTGTAAGTCTGTTTCTCTTACTAAATGATCTGTACAGGCCTTTATCCCGTGTTTATTATAGTTTCCGCACATATAACCCTTACAGTTGGATTTGTAGTGCATACCTCGGCCACAATCCGCACAATAGGCTGTATTTGTGAATAAATGCTTTTCGACCTGTGGCCTAGTTTTCTTTCGACTTTTAATTAATTGTTGTACTGTTTCAAAATCCCTTTTAGAAATAATAGCTTCGTGAGTATTTGGAATGATAATATAATCTTTTGGACTTTTTTGATCTCTCATTTTATTCGTGACACTCCGAGTCGTAGTCCGACCCTGCACTAAATCACCAGTATAATGAGGATTAGTCAAGATCACCCTAATTGAAGATCCTTGCCACTTATCACTAGCATTTTTTTTACTTGCTAGCTGAGCAGGTGTTGGTAAACCCTCGTTGTACAGTTCTTTAGCAATACGATCAAAACCTTTACCAAAAATATAGTCATTATATATTCGTCGTACTATGGCAGGAGTGTAATCGTTACGAATATATAATTTACTTCCAGTTAGGTTATAACCATAGGGAGCATTTGATCCTTTAAAGAGTCCTTGTTCTGCTCTAGTTTTTAACGATGTCTTGACTCGATTGCTTGTTCGTTGAGACTCTTCTTCGTACATCCATGCATAAATACCAAACATGTGACTATTTCCTTCTAATGTGTTAATGGCATTATCCAGCGTAATAATATGAATTTTATGTTGTTGAGCGATGTCACGAATTTGGTATGATAATCCCCCATTACGGGCCAACCGGGAAAGCTCTTTTGCTAAAATAACATCAAACTTTTTTGCTTTTGCATCGGCGATTAGCTGCTGTAGTTGCTCACGTTTGTCTGTCGTTCCACTTTCTACATCAACATAAAACTGGTGAATGTCCCAATTATTTTCAGATACATACTTTGCAAATAGGTTTTTTTGATTTAATAGTGAAGCTTTTTGCTCTTCTTTATCTGTTGAAACTCTAACGTATACTGCGCATCTCATGATATATTTTTCCCTTCTACATGAGATGTAGTAGTGCTCACCTTATTTTGATAGTAATGCTCTTCAATTAAAGAGTCAATTTTTTCCTCAATAATAGAGTGGAAAATCTCCTTGATTGTCACCTTAGCATTAGAGTTGAAAATTCTCTCAACGTTCATATATATTTCCCCTTCTTTAAATAGATGGGGTCTAGACCCGGTTTGAATAATATAGTTTGATAATGAATTATAGTGATCTCAGCTGATTTCTATGTATTTATTATACCTTCCTATCCTCCAGTTCCACTATCTTGGTAAGCATTCCATATGAGCTGCTCTACCTAATTAACAAAGATGTAGGTAATATGATTTGATAGATTGCTTTCAATTCCTTTAAATTTCTTGCGTTTATTTTAAATAGCTTAAAAAATCCTATTAGGTAAAATAAATTTTGAAAAAATTCTAGAGAGGTAGTAGGTATTATCATGCCTTCGGCAACCGGAGTTTTGCGCCCCCCCCCTTGGTTAATAGAAAAGTGTATAAATTTGTCGAGCTTGTTGGTGATGTATCAAGTATGGGATATGCTTTGCAAATATTGTTAGAAGAAGTTTTGATATCAATAAGTTTAAAGTAGTGTGGTCTTTCTAAGGATAAAAGTGGTTAATATACCATTATATGTACTTTTTATCTATTATGTAGTATTATTAATGTATGTCTAGAGATTGAATCTCTGAGGACGAACGGATGTCCTTCTGACTGCATTAGCTTGCAGTATTGCAAAAGGGTCTACTCAAAGATGCTTTTACTTGAGAACTTACTTTTAATTCGGTTACATCCGTGGTTCAGGCTCTCAAAAAACCTTTGGTTTTTGGGAGCCTGTATTGTTATGAAAGGGTGTCTTAAACGTGAAAGAGATGATTAGGAAATACATAGAAGCAGAGGCAAAGAAACATTCAGAAAGATATCATACATACCATAACGCATTACACATTGAGCACGAGAGGAACAAAAAGAGGTTTGGGGAAAACTATAATAAAAAGGTTGTAAAAAAACCTTATGTATGGTCTGTTAATAAAAAATATAATCCTTTTTACGTTTTAAAACACTTAGACAAAATTTCTGATGCAATAGCAAAAAAAATAAAAGATGGGACATATATGCCCAATGATCCCTATATTCAAAAAATACCAAAGAAAGATGGAAAAACACGTACTATTACTGTATACCAAATTCCAGATGCAGCTGTATCAAATTATCTTTATAAAAGACTTCTAAGTAAAAATAAACATAGGCTTAGCTCTTTATCTTATGCTTATAGGAACGATAGAAATGTACATTTTGCAATTCAAGATATAGGACTAGAGTTACAATCTTACTCAAGGTTGTTTATTTCTGAATTTGATTTTAGTGATTTTTTTGGTGCAATTAATCATCAGTATTTGTATAATCAATTGAACAAGAATGGATTTATGGTTAGTGATTTTGAAAAGCAATTAATCAAATCGTTTTTAGATAGATTGGAGAGGGGAATACCACAAGGGACGTCCATCTCTTTATTCTTGGCTAATATAGTCTGTTGGAAACTAGATAGAATGCTAGAATCAGAAGGTTTAAGGTTTGCTAGATATGCGGATGATACTGTTATTTGGTCTTCGGATTACACAAAGATATGTAAGTCATTTGATATAATTAGTGCTTTTTCAAACGAAGCTGGAATTGAGATTAATGCTAACAAATCGGATGGTATTAATTTGATGGTGAAACCAGGACTCCCTTCTGAATTAAAGGCAACCAAAGAATTCATTGAATTTTTAGGTTATAAACTTTCAATTGATAAAATTAGCATTAAAGCTGATTCAGTAAACAAAATCAAAAAACAAATCAGTTACTTGCTATACAAGAACTTGATTAAACCAGTAAAAGAGTACAAATTAAAATCAATTATTGTACCGAGTAATAATACAGATCCAGCCTTCGTAACAGCTATGTGGCAAATAAGAAGGTATTTGTACGGTAACCTAACAGAACCAAAATTAAAAAGTTTTATGAATGGCAAGTATAATAGAATTCGATTCAAAGGTATTATGAGTTTTTATCCCCTAATTGATGACGTCGAACAATTAAAAGAATTAGATGGTTGGTTAGTATCTACTGTCTATAATTCTTTGAAATTAAGAGAAAAATTATTTATAGATAAAAATATTACCAGTGTTTCTCATAATTTCCCCTTTAATATTGATAAAGATGAATTAATTAAGTTGTGTAAAGTGACTCCATATAAAGGTACTAAAGGTTTTTATGAAATTCCAAGTTTCTTTAGAATATATAAAGGAATTAAACATGGGATATTAAACAATGGCATAGATTACACGATGAACAATAAACCATATGATTATGACTACTAGAGTAATCAGTTCTGAAAGATAACGAAATTATTTTTAGGAGGATTATTATGAAGGATGAGTTTAGAGACGAGCAATTACCTAAATGGAAAGACATGATTCAAAACTTATTTGAAGGTGAAGTACCAGTTAGTAAGGAGTGGTATGATAAAGCTTCAATTGTAAAAGTATTAAATTTTGTAGGTGAGTATGAGGCTCTAAACCATACCTTTTTACCAAATGGTGGAGGATTGGATTTGCATGGTTGTTCTTTTTCAAATGAAAGTCAATGTATTGAGCTAGACTTAGGAGGAATTGCTCACGTTTTAAAACCTAAGAAGCTAACTTTTCAATGGTTTCCTAACGCTGATTATGAATGGGCATATTTTTTACTAGAGTCAGAGACACTAAAGTCATCTGGTGTTTATGAAGAATTATTTTATGACGAAGAGGAACTTGTTGAAATATCACCTGGAGAATATATCGAGAGGGCTTATTGGGATGAGGGCTATTTCGATGGCGAACGTCTTCCAAAAGAAGCGAGATTAATTGGAAGGTATTTAAGTGGATCGTTGGCAATTTTTTCTAAGGCTTCTTTATATAATAAAAATTCAAGGACATATGATGGTCGACATAGTACAATGTCACCGGAAGCTTTTAGAAATCATATTAAGGAAGTAGTTATGTATTTAAATGAGCAGGACAAAAAATAATTTCATCTAAGTTTAACGCTTATCTCAAAAGAGGTAGGCGTTTTTATTAATTTATTATTCTTTTAGAGTTTTGATATAAAGTTCACCCAAACTTTATGACTATATTAGTTACTCAGCAGAATAAAATCGGAAATATCATTTGGAATAATGTGGTATAATACGTGTGTATTTTAAATCTGAGGGAGGAACTGAAATGAATATGATTAAAGTTGAAACCGATAACTTGAATAATCAATGCTCTCTATGTGAGGGGAAACTAGAATACAATAGCGAATGGGACGAAGCTTTTGAGAATTATGACAGTAATACTCCTAGCTTTGATATGATAACCAGACGTATATATAATAAATCAATACCAAAGTATCACTGTAATAAATGTAAGGTAGGTTATTTAGTAGCTCGATATTAAAATATTGTGTTTTTCATTAAAAGGAGGAGATGAAAATGTTCTTAGGAATTAAAAAAAACAATAAAAATAATCGTGCTTTAACTTTTCTTGAGAACTTGGTTTTTTTTGAAAAACCTGAAAGAGTTATCCTCTTTGGAAGCAAACCGAAAGAACTAACACGTCTATCAGAAGATTTTTTAACAGCATTAAATGCAAGAGGACTTCAAACTGAATACATACATATTAGTGATATAATAAACCAACCTTCATATTATCTTGAAAAAAAGAATATATTTGTTTTAGATGGTCTGTTTGAAAGTGTCAATTTAAATGAAGATCAGAAAGAAAATCTGAAAACCTTTTTGTCAATTTATCAACATCACAATATCCTAGTTACTTGCTCATTAAATCCTGATGAGGTGTTTTCCAATGAAGTACGTGATTTTCTAGATGACGGTACTACTTGGTCTAGAAACTTTCTAGGTTGTAAACAACTTTTTATGGATGATCAAGATAGAAATAAGTTTTTAAGTTATTTAAAACAGCAACCACAAGGGGATTATAGGATTATTCAATCATTGGAGTTTTTGTCAGAAAACGTTACTCCGTATGATGAATTAGACTTTTTAAATAAGAGTATGATTAAAGAGGTTTTTAAAAAGGGAAAAGATGTCCACAATACCTGCATAATTTTAACAGATGAATTGAAGCCATCCCTAAAATTAATTCCGTTCAAAGATAGGAAGTTATATAAGTCGGCTGTAAGATTAGAGAGCTTTATAGCTGGAACTGGATATGTTGGTGTTGAACTCAGTAATGAAGAAATTAATAAATACTATAGGCTTTTACTAGAAGGTTATAACAATTTCTTAACTACCGGCAAGGAAGTTTTTATGGACGTTAGTTTAGAAAATAACAAAACAGATTTAGATATAGTATTAGAGATTAAAAAAAGAGCACTAACATCACGTTAATATTAACTGCTCCTTATACAAAATAGAAATAGGTTCTTGGTTGAATGTTGTTAATAAAAAAGTGTACCAAGAAATAAAAAAAGTACTTATCAGAAAATTAGCGGATTAAGTACAGTATAAAAAAGCCACAACTTGATCCACTAAGGATTGAGATGTGGCTTTTTGAATAAAAAGTTTATACATTACATAACAGAGGTTCTCTACTCTTAGATATATATTTTTTTTTTTGCAAATAAAGTATTTGGAGTAGTTAAGGTTTTCTTTAAGAGGATATAGAATTTCTTTGATAAAACCTTGGGTAATATTGCTTAGTTTCTAGAACCAATCAAGATCAATGTCGTCCGCAGCAGACATGGTCTCAAGTGAGTATTCATTGATAGTAACGAACCCATCTCTATCATTATAAATTTCTGTTGAATGCACAGTTGGGTAACTAAGTACATTATGTTTTGCAATATATTTCTCAGCATTTTCATCGAGATATATTTTAGGCTTTTTAAGTTTATTACGGAAGATTACATTGTAAGTCTCCTTGAAGTATGGAGATGAAATAGAGGTTTTGTAAGCTGTAGTGAATATATCTACTAGTTCATTGAAATTGTGCACATCTACTAAAACCTCATCGCCCCATAGGTCATCGAAGTATTCTTCGAAATGTTCTTCATTATCCTCTTCACCCATATTATCACCTTGTTCTAACTCATATATTTCTACGTCAGTTATTAGTTTTACATAAGCATCTGTTTCAAAATTATTAGAAGGAAGTTCAACTGTAGCTAGGTATTTAATTTTAGAATGACCACTTAAACTTCTTATGTGGTCACAGAAGGTCTCCAATCTATTTTCAATGTCATTATAGTGATTTATTGATAGTTTTAAATCGAATGTTGTGAGCAATCTATCATCAACAAAATTTCTTAATAACAAATGCTTTAAGTTAATCACCTCTTTATCCTCACTCTTAGATTCAATTCTTGAGTTCTTCAAAGTTCTTTTAGTTTGATAATCATAAACAAATATTTTACTTCCACAATCAATTAGCTTTGTTTTAGTTGGCATGATTGTTTTTCTCCCCTTCAATCCATTTAATTAGAACGCTTTTTGAGACTTTAATTCGTTTCCCAATGTTTATTACATGAAAGTTTCCAGAGTGTACTAGCTCATATGCCTGCTTTCTCCCTATCCCTAGAACTCTTTGGACGTCTGAAACATTTAAAACATCTGGGTAATTATCCAGCATCCTGTACATAGTCGATTAGCTCCTTTGCGTTTTCTAAATAGTATTGCTCGTATTTTGTCTCACCTGTATATGGGGAGTAATATGTGTCACCATGTTTAAAACTTGGTATGCATTTATCAAGGTGAGCATAAAAATCAGCTATATTTTCGAGCTCGTAAATATCTGGCTGTTTAAGTTTATGTGATTTCAAATATCTATCGTGTCCGTTAAGTCTCTTGTCAGCTATGCCCTTGTTTAAATAAGAAGCAATCTTCTCATTATCAGTAGGACGAGAATCAGATACCATTTTACTAACAAAACCATATGACCAAATGTTTTCTAGAGTTTTAGTTGAAATCTCAATTAGATTGCAAACTAGATGATAATGGATGTTGCCCTGTTCATTGTGAAACTCAGTAACGCCTAAGTAAGTAAATTTGCTGTGCCTATTTTTTTTAAGGTAGTAAGTGAGACGTTTCTTGAAAACTCTAAATAGCTTGTTACAAGTGTTAATATCGGTAAGGTCAAACTCATTTGTAGGTTTAAATGTAAGTGTGATAAAAGCATATTGCTCGGTAAAGTTACACTCTAACAATCTACGAATTCTCTTCCTTGCACGGTTAATGCTTACCTTGATATTTGCTTCAAAATTTTCCATGGATTGCTTTGAGGTAGGCTTACGTCCTCCTAAAGAAGTTCTTTTAATGTTAGGTGAATATGCTTGTTGAATGACTTCTACAAAGTTGTTGCTAATGATTGCTTTTGAGTAAGAAGATTTCATGTTCATGTCCTTTCAGATTTGAGGTGACTGAATTTCGTCAAATTAATCACTATTTATCAAGTTTATTTAAATCAATTGATTTAAAATGAACTGCTATAAACCCCTTTTGCTTCAGGTAATTACCATGCATTTATTGTACCTTTTAGTGTTCTAAAGAGTACAGGACGGCCATAATTGGTCTGGGTGATTTCGAGGTTATATGGGATGGTAACCAAATTGAATTTCTTCTATAGTTAAAAATTGTTCGTTATTCCGTTAAATTTCTTCAAATATCACTAGAATGTAATGCATTACTACTTTATTGTAAATATTGGAAGGTGATAATAGGAGGTGTGGATATGAGAGGACATAAGAAAATTAATACGAAGCAATACTTAATTAACGATTCGATAAAGCCACCAGAGGAAGCAAAAATAAGGGCAAAGAATATGGTTGATGATGAAACTGTTATTAAAGTTTTTGTTGATGCATCAGAGCTTAATTTTCAAGGAGTGTTTGGCCTTGGCATTTGTATAGTGGGGCAAGGCGATGTAAAAGTGAGATCCAAAAAGCATTATAATAAGATTATGAAAACACACATTGTTTATGCCGAACTTCAGTCAATTGCTTTAGCAATAAAAGAACTCGATAAGTTAGTGATAAATAAAAAAATCACCCCCGTTAAAATAGAGGTATATAGTGATTGCGTAATCGTAGATAGGTTAAAGGTAGATAATAAACTTACTAGTATTGACATGATTAATGAGGTTGCAACAGAAGTTTTATTCTTGTGGGAGGATTTCGAACAGAAACACAAAAGTATTAGCTTACAGATAGAAACGATGAGTGGGGATTTAAAAAGATATAACCCTTTTTATAAAGCAGCACACAATGCAGCTAGAAAATCGCTAAATAAATCTTGAAAGATTTAAAGTCATAACACTACTTTCATGAAGAGAAGTGAAGCAATTATATGTTGGAGAAATTTCATATATTTGATTACAGATACTTATATATAAGGATGCCCATTAGAGTAAGATATGGTTCTGAATATAGGGATTGTTTAATTTGTGATTATAGAAATAATTCTATAAAAGTTGTATTTGTCAAAGAAGATGGAGAAATTACCACTAGCCCTATTGCTGTAAATGAAGTTACAGAAGGGTTAATAGAGATTGAACCTCTAGCATATAGTGACGTAGTAACAAAGTCGAATTTAAGGATGAATGAATTTAAGGAATATCCAGTAAGAACATTTTATAAATTTAAACAGGATTTTTTAAAGGTAGGTGACTTGGTAAAAATATATTTAATAAATTTCACAGAAAGGCAAGGTGTAGTAAAAAATATAGAGAAAACTTGTATTGAGGTAGCTTGTTTTCGGTTTGGAAAGGAACAGATTATATCTGTTAAGGCAGAGTATGTATTATTCGGGAAAATGCAAATAGAAAAACTAACTGAATAAAGAGTTTTGCTCATAAAAGTTTCTAAGAGTAAAGTGCTATGAACCTCAGAGTCTCTTTGAGTTAAAAATTGAAAGTTTAAAAACTTATCACTTCCATTAGAATACATAAATACCGATTTAAAAAGTAGAGGAGACAAGTGTTTTATAAGAAGCAGCGAGGATTTATGAAAATAGTAGTAGACTCTGTTTCTTCAATCACTATGTTATGTAAAAGACGGACATTTTTAGAAATCTGCCTTTATCATAAGTTTTGTTTATAATATTTAAATAGTATAATTCGAAGACTTTATATGAATTTTATGGATCATAAAGAATTTATTGGTACAATAAATAGTGTTGGTATCCCTTTTGTTTCCTTATTGGTTTTATAGGAATATGGACAAGAAAGAAGGACACTTATTAAGGCAGAAAAGTATAATAAAACTAAACGAAGGCTAGCGTGTCAGCCGGATACTTTGTGAGGAAGATAACCCAAGTCTTAGCAGAATTGGGTTTTTCACCTTTAGGTTCAACCTGAGGAGGTTTAGCCAATAATCAATGTTTCCGGCGATTAAGGAGGTAATTGATTGTCAGTTGAAATATCAGGTGTACAAGGATATGAATATCAATATTTAGCAACAGTGTATATTGCACTATCTAATCTCGAAAAAGATAATATTGAACTAATTGTAGAGAAAAAGGGTGGTGAAGATGCTGAGCTAATTATTGTTGAAGATGGGCAGAAAAATACAGTTGAGATCCAAGTAAAGAGTACACAAGCGGATCTAACTCTTAAAGAGCTTACTTCGTGGTTAAATCATTTTCCCGACAGATTATCAGAAAACAACCTTATTGATAGATTAAAGACTGATGTCTCTAGGTCTGTTTTATTTATAACAAGAGCGAGAGGCACAGATATAGTTCGGCCCTTTTTAACAGACAATATTTACTTGAACAGAGGTTCAATCAACAATGGACTTTTAAATAGTATCCCTGATTATTTAGAAGAAAATAATGATAAAAGTACTCCTTTAAGAGAAAAACGTGCTATGTATTCTTCTATACAGGCGAATTACTTTAGAAACCATAGTGGTGTTTTGCGTAGTATTTGTAAAAGAATTTTGGTCTGGGAGATGCTAAGCGAAGAAACACTTACTAATAAATGTATTGAATTAATGAACAAGAAATACTTTGTACCACTAAATAAAGCGAAAAGTGTTTTAATAGAGCTAATAGATCTAGTTAAAGTCGCAAGAGATTTGCGTGAAGATGTAATTCCGTCAATTTTACAACTCCTTGATAGATACAAGGGTAATCAAATTTACTTAAATCCAGTTAACGTAGACAGAGAAGGAATAGAAGAAGCAATAAAACTTTTAGAAGAAAGAAATGTACTCCTTCTTACGGGCATTTCATTTTGTGGAAAAACTCATTTGGCTAGAAGAATTGCAAAGGAATTACAATACTCAGGGTATAATTGTTTAATAGAGTCGGATATTAAAGAAGCGCGGCGTTTTCTCATGCAAAATTCTTTAGAAGAGAGATTATGTGTTATTGAAGATCCATTTGGTCAGGTAGAATTAGAAGACAACTTTTATGAAGTATGGAGTACACTATCCCAATTGATTGAAAATTTGGGACCAAACAGAAAAATTATCGTTACAAGTAAAAAAGAGTTGCTTAGGAGACTCAAAAATACAGATAATCCTCATGAATGGATGTTAGAAGGGAATGAATGGACAGATTTAACGGTCCAAGATCACCAATTTATACAAAATGTATGGAATGCATATTGTTTGGAAAAAAATATTTCTACTGAAGTAGCTGAGCTAGTGAAAAAAAATCTTAATGAGTTACATTCTAACAATCTATTACAACCTGGGCAACTAAGGCATTTAGCATTTCGGGATAAATCAGAGTTAATACAAAAAGACTTTGAAGATTTGGTTCAGTTAGCTACAGTTGATGCACATACGCTGGGAATGTACTTCAACACAAAATCAAATGAATTTAATAAAGTACTCATGGCATTGGGCTTAGGCTCTGATACTACACAAGCGATTAAATTTAAAGAA
Source organism: Pseudalkalibacillus hwajinpoensis (assembly GCF_015234585.1). NCBI lineage: Bacteria > Bacillati > Bacillota > Bacilli > Caryophanales > Guptibacillaceae > Guptibacillus > Guptibacillus hwajinpoensis. The sequence continues at coordinate 84,972 of NZ_JADFCM010000009.1, read as the reverse complement.
CTTACCCATGTATTATCTAATTCAGAAGATCAACCAAGCTTAGTGATACTAAAAGAAGATTACCAAATGATGGATTTTCCTGGTAAAAAAAGCAGTCCCTCTTTTCCTGAGTATACTTCTGATGCAAAACTACCAGACTGGATATTAGAGCATTTAGAAGATATGGAAATAAATGGATACGTAACTGTTGTTGATGACAATATATTATTCACACATCCAACTTACTATGAGGCATCAAAATATGTAATCAAACATCAGAGAAGATCACAACTGGGTCAAATAGTTCATATTCTATCTAAGGGGATAGGATGTTTAGAGCCTAAAACGGCATTTATGTATACTAAGCAAATAGAAAAATTGTTCTCTAATTATTCATCAAACCAGGTGTTTAAGGATGAGCTAATATCTTTGGCGATTAAGTCATTAAATTCTATCTTTCCTTCTATTAGAGATTCGGGACTTATTTTTCTTCTTTCAATTATCGACAACCAAAGTAATGATTTGCAAAAAGTTGTATATGACTTTATAAAACACAATGATATAAAAAACAGCAGGGTGTTCTGGCAAGAAGGTGAGCCCTGGTTAGAGGTTTCAAACTCAACTAGTTTTGTCGATTATCTGGATGATTTGCTAAGAAATCACGATAATAATGATGTTGAAAATATAGCTAATAAATTAATACAGCCTCACGAATCAAAAAACGTAAGTTCTGAAGAAGCGTGGAAGATTGCATCAAATGAATTTTTATTCGAAGAAGAAGATAAAAATTTAAGATTAATAGCACAATTACTTTCATATAAAGAATCCTTTATTAGATCGAAAATTGCTTTCACGGTAGCTAGGTATTTCAGTGATAGCAAGCAGCATATTGATATAGTTTTTAGTGATGAACATCCGAACGTGGTGTACCAAGCTATTAGGGGAGCAATGAGAGGTTGGAATAGCTTTAATTGTGAACATAAGGCTTATTTAATGAATTATATGACTCAGGCAATGTCCAATAAGATTGTAGCTGCTAACACTAGTAGATTCTTGATAGATTTTGGTGATGATTTCGGTAGAGATTATATTGATCGGAGCAGTTTAAATGAAGATCAAACAAAAGAGTTGTGGAGTGTGTGGAGTGAATTATTCCCTATATTTTTGCAGACAGTTCCCAACAATTTTGTATCTTTAAATGAATCCGACTTATTTAATACAGTTATCAAGTCGGTAGAGTATATAGATTCTAGCGCCGTTGTAAAAATTGCAGAGTCTTGGTTATATTGGATAGAGAAAAATTTACCCAATAGGTTATTACATGAGTCTGGTTATGCAGTTTCTGATTTTTTATTAAAAAAAACAGAGCCCAGTGAAAGACAACGAATTTCGGAGAGAATTCTAAGCCAAGAGGATACTAATTTTATTACTGTTGCACTATCTGAATTTGTCGACAAGTGGACTACTTTAAGTGATGGAGAAAAACAAAAAATAATCTCATTATTACAAAGTAATAGAGAAGATGTTAGATGGTTAAAGGCTGTATGCTTAACTAGAACCAAGGTTCCAGAAATAATTTCTTCTATTGTTTTAGGCAAAGAAAAGATATTCGAAGAAGAAATCATTAAAGTTATTGATTATTTTCCAGTAGAGTTACTCACTGATTGTTTGAGAGTATTTATTGGTAATCCACAACCTTTGTGGTGGCTCGGATATCATCACCCTAGAGGTACAAGATGGCCTGAAATGTTATTACGTCTTCTTGAAATACCAGAACATCCGAGTTTCAAAGTCGCCTTATCAAATTTTGTTGATCGGTTTATTAATGGTGCTTTCAGAGATGAACAAAGAATTCAAGTTTTAGAAGTATGGGAGAACATCATATCATATAAGGACAATTGTTTAAGTGATTATTTGTTTAGTGAATTAAAAGTACAATGCATTTCCAATAATGGACCAGACATCAAAGATTTATGGAGTGTCTTTTTTAACAATATTAATAATGAAAAAAAGTCATACTATATAAATGATGTCGTTAAAGAAGTTGAAGCATTTACTTATTTCAATGAAATTTATGAAATTTTTCATATGGAGTTTTTCGAAAAGGAAATTTTACCACAATTAACTGCTGATAATATATTAATAAACATGGTTATGAGTAGCGACAGTATCCTTAATAATATTGAGGAAGACGTTAACTCTTATATTAAGGATATGTATACAGTGATTGAGAAAGTTTATTCTATTGAATCTCCTAGACTAAACTTAACTAATACTTTAGTTGAAAACTTCTTCTCCAGAAAATATGAGGTAATTCCTTTAAGTGATTTAATAGAGTCTATCAACCAAGCAAGTAAAAAAATCACAGAAGAAGGGCGTAAAAAAAAGAAAGATATAGTTGAGTTTTATGATTTGCAACATGCTGACGTAATAAACGACTGGGTTTCCTTATACCAAAAAGATTGAATTAGAAAACGAAATTATATTTTTTTAAGGTGAACAAAACTACATCATCTAATTATTATTCTCTTATCTACCTTCAGTACTCCACGCACGTCGAGTGCGTAGCCGTACTGGAGCTATAATAAACTTCACTAAACCCCACCTTAACTCCAGAGTTAAGGTGGGGTTTTAATTAGTTGCAATAAAGAGGTCGATTTATAGGAAGATACGTCTTTATAATTGTAATGACTGTTGAGAATGTATTTTGTGCAATCGAATAGAGTGCAATTAAATTGAATCGCATATAGTGGTGTGATATGGTTTAGGCGTGAAGCATTATTGTATTCTTGAAGGAGTGAGGATCTTGACTATTACGTTTACGGACGCTGCAATTGAACAGTTAAATACAGAGGATTACGTAGCTTTTCAGCTTAATCCTAGTTTAGGTGGATGTAGTATTGGTGCGGATTGGATCACATTTAAAGTTTTGTCTTCCAAGGAAACACAGACAGGTGAGAAGTTGGTAGAGACTAATTATAAGCCTGTGGTTTTAGGAGTTAAGCACGAATCCTTTTTCAAAGAAGATATGATCATTGACTACTCTAGTAAAAGAAATGCATATATGTTAAAAAGCAAAAGTGAGATTCTCAGTTCTCGTTTGCCATTAGAAAAATAAGTTAGATTTACGAGTGAAAACATCAGGAATTGAAAGATGACCGAAAAAAGCACCATCTCAAACACTTCTAAGCGTTTGAGATGGTGCTTTTATGATTTATTATGCGTTAGACGCCATCTTATCCTTACTCGTTTTCAGATCAAAACGATCGGCATTCATAATCTTCACCCATGCCGACACAAAGTCGCGCACGAATTTCTCTTTATTGTCCTCTTGTGCATAGACTTCTGCGTAAGCACGGAGGATGGAGTTTGAACCGAAGACGAGGTCAACGCGTGAAGCAGTGCGGACAAGTTCGCCTGTTTTACGGTCGCGTCCTTCGTATTCATTGAAGTCAGCTGGCTTCCATTCAATTCCCATGTCGAGTAGGTTTACAAAGAAGTCGTTTGTTAGTGTACCAACGCGATCAGTGAACACGCCATGCTTCATACCCTTGTGGTTTGTCCCGAGTACGCGCATACCACCAATAAGAACGGTCATTTCAGGAGCAGTTAGACCGAGCAGCTGTGACTTGTCGACTAGAAGTTCCTCAGGACTTAACGTGTATTCCTTCTTCTGATAGTTGCGGAATCCGTCAGCCATTGGCTCTAATACGTCAAAGCTTTCAACATCTGTTTGCTCTTGCGTTGCATCCCCGCGTCCTGGTGCGAATGGAACAGTAACGTCAACACCAGCATCTTTTGCCGCTCTTTCTACAGCTGCACTACCTCCAAGAACAATCAAGTCAGCAAGGCTAACTTTTTTATCAAGTTTGCTTTGGATTTTCTCATATACGGATAGGACTTTTGATAATTGTTCTGGTTCATTTACATCCCAGTTCTTTTGTGGTTCTAAGCGGATACGCGCACCATTAGCACCACCGCGATAATCAGAGCCGCGATACGTACTTGCAGAAGCCCAAGCTGTTGTCACAAGCTCGCTGACACTTAATCCGGAGTCGAGGATTTTAGCTTTCAGGTTTTCAACTTCAGCAGCAGTCAATTCGTAATCCACATTCGGGATCGGGTCCTGCCAGATCAAATCTTCCTGTGGTACTTCAGGGCCAAGGTATCTTTCTTTCGGTCCCATGTCACGGTGAAGCAATTTGAACCATGCACGTGCAAATTGATCAGCGAAATATTCGATATCCTCGTGGAAGCGACGTGAAATCTTTTCATAAATTTCATCTTCACGAAGCGCCATATCTGCTGTTGTCATCATAGTATTCACTTTGATTGAAGGATCTTCAGCATCAGGTGCAAGGTCCTCTGGTTTAGGATTAACTGGCTTCCATTGGTGTGCACCTGCAGGGCTTTTCGTTAATTCCCACTCATATCCGAATAGTAAGTCATAGTATCCGTTATCCCATTTTGTTGGATTAGCAGTCCATGCGCCGTCTACACCACTTGTAATTGTGTCGCGACCTTTACCACTTCCGTAAGAGTTCTTCCAACCGAGTCCCTGTTCTTCAATATCAGCAGCTTCCGGTGCCGCTCCAACGTTAGCTTCAGCGTCTCCTGCTCCGTGCCCTTTACCAAACGTGTGACCACCAGCAATCAAGGCAACTGTTTCTTCATCATTCATTCCCATGCGGGCAAATGTTTCACGAATGTCACGTGCACTTCCTAGCGGATCTGGTTCGCCATTTGGTCCTTCTGGATTTACATAGATAAGTCCCATTTGAACAGCAGCTAGCGGACTTTCGAGCTCGCGGTCGCCTGAATAACGGTTGTCACCGAGCCACTCTTTCTCGGTACCCCAATAGATATCCTCTTCTGGATGCCACACGTCTTCGCGTCCGCCTGCAAAACCAAATGTGTTCAAGCCCATTGATTCAAGCGCAACGTTACCAGTGATGACGAGTAGGTCAGCCCAAGAAATCTTATTTCCGTACTTTTGCTTAATTGGCCAAAGGAGACGACGTGCTTTATCAAGGCTCGCGTTATCTGGCCAGCTGTTCAGTGGTGCAAAGCGCTGTGAACCTGTAGCGCCGCCGCCACGTCCGTCACCAGTACGATATGTACCGGCTGCGTGCCATGACATACGGATAAAGAGAGGGCCGTAATGGCCGTAATCAGCTGGCCACCAGTCCTGGCTGTCTGTCATTAAGTCACGAAGATCCTGCTTCAGTGCGTAATAGTCCAGCTTTTTAAATTCTTCAGCATAGTCAAAGTCTTCCCCCATTGGGTTGCTTTTGCGGTCGTGCTGTTGAAGTAGTTGCAAGTTTAACTGGTTCGGCCACCAGTCTTTATTTGTAGTCTTCACTTTAGTTGTGGTGATGGCGCTATCTTCCTTTGTTTGGCCGTGAGAGACAGGGCACTTCCCAGCTTGGCTGTCATGCATTTCGTTTTTATCCATATTTCAATCTCCTTCCGAATTTAAGAAAATTAATTATAACCTCTATTAGATTATAATTATAATAAATTAATAATCATTTTGGAAGAGTTATGCACTAATTTTCACAAAATAATTTTAATACCACGTATTATAAAGCGGTTACAATTAATGAAAATGAAGGAGCCACCCTTGTTTCGGGTTTATTTATCCACTTACTATATATTTTCGATTCCATTACGAGTTTACCTCTTTCAAAAAACAGTTTATGGCACATCAAATAACAGAAAAGAGAGGCGGTAATCCCCGCCTCTCTTTTTAGTAACTTATTTTGTTATAAGCTGACCCTTCAAAAGAAACTTTTCAACCACTTTTGCGACACCATCATTCTCGTTCGTATCTGCAATATAGTCGGAAATCTTTTTGATGTCATCGGGAGCATTACCCATTGCAACACCGAGGCCCGCAAATTCAATCATTTCTTGATCATTGTAGCTGTCACCAACTGCAATGACTTCTTCTCGTTTAACATCGAGCTCGTTAATAAGCTTCTCGATGCTCGTGCCTTTCGTAATCCCTTTATCAGTAAACTCGAGAAAGTAAGGCTTGGAACGCATCACGCTGAATTCTTCACCTAACTCGGCTTGAAGTTTGGTTTCCACTTTCTTCAGGTGCTCCGGTTCACCAACCATCAGAACTTTTACAACCGGTTCTGTGACACTATCAATAAACGAATCGACGACAGTGATAGGTAGACCTGTTAGATCAGACTCAATTGTTGTGTAGGGATTTTCTTCGGCGGTAATAATTTCATTCCCGACGTACGTGTGAATATAGACGTTCTCTCGAAGACTGATTTCATAAAGTCGTTGAACAGCCTCGACAGATAATGTCTGACTGAAGAAATCTTTTTTGGAATGACAGTTAATAATCTTTCCGCCATTAAAAGAAAGAATATAACTCCCATAGTCTGCGAGAAGAAGCTCCTCGGCATATGGGACCATTCCGAATGTTGGGCGTCCAGACGCAAGCACGACTTTGTTTCCTTCTTGCTGAGCTTGCATAAGAGCCTCTTTACTTCGAGCAGAAATCATTTGATCAGCATTGAGCAATGTATCGTCTAAATCTAATACAATCATTTTATATGACATATGTGATTTTCATCTCCTTACTAGTTTCCTTTACCATTTTACTAGAATTCAGGTGAAAAGGGGGAAGGGTTCGTAAAATGGAAAAAAGTAATGAATTTGCAGATTAGTAGTTCATTTGTAGTAAAAGGGTTTCGAAGCAAATCAATTGACCATCTTCTTATTGAGGAGTATCTTTGATCACATCATTCAGCTTAAAGATTATTCGCAAGCTGATTTATATATTTTAAAATGTTTAAACGAATCAAAGGAGAATATACATTGGAAAACTATCAAGAACTTACAGCGAAGCAACAGTCATTTTTCCAAAGTGGAAAAACAAAAGACGTGTCGTTTCGTATCGATACATTAACGAAATTAAAAGAGCTTATGACGTCGCATGAACAGGATATTATTGCCGCTTTAAAAGCTGATCTGAATAAACCTGAAGTAGAAACAAAGCGTGCAGAGATTGGACTTGTGTTGGGCGAAATTAACTTTATGATTGAGAATTTATCTTCTTGGTCCGCTCCAAAAGAAGTGGAGACACCATCAACCCATGCAGGCGCCACAAGTTTTATTGTTGCTGAACCTTATGGATCAGCACTTGTGATAGCACCATGGAACTATCCGGTTCAACTTGCCGTTGCGCCATTAGCAGGAGCCATTGCGGCTGGGAACTGCGCTGTATTAAAGCCTTCTGAGTTAACACCCCACACTTCTAGTCTTTTAGCCAAGATGATTAATGAGAATTTCCCTAAAGAATATTTGCGTGTCGTTGAAGGGGAAGTGGAAACGAGCACGGCTCTTCTAAAAGAGAAGTTTGATTACATCTTCTTCACTGGTAGTACAGGAGTCGGGAAAATTGTAGCAGAGGCAGCGGCGAAGCACTTAACGCCTGTTACCCTTGAGTTAGGTGGTAAAAGTCCAGCGATTGTGCATGAGGATGCTAACTTAGACGAAGCTGCAGCACGTATTGCGCGCGGGAAATTCGCAAATGCGGGACAAACATGTGTAGCGCCAGATTATCTTCTTGTAAACCGTAAAGTCAAAGATCAATTGATTGCTAAGATGCAAGAAACGATTACAAACACATATGGAGAGAACGTCTCAGAAAATCATGATTTTCCACATGTCGTGAGTGAACGTCATTTTGATCGTCTACAAAAGTTTTTGGATAATGGTGATTTAGTAATTGGAGGCAAGTCAGACAAATCTCGCCTCTTTATTGAGCCTACAATCTTAGACAATATTTCTTGGGAAGATCCTGTGATGCAAGATGAAATCTTTGGACCAATTCTACCTGTCATCGTATACGATGAATTATCAGAAGCGATCAATGCTATTGTAGATCGTCCAAAACCACTTGCTTTATATCTTTTTTCTGATGAGGAAGCTGTACAAGATGAAGTGTTAAACACTATTTCATTTGGTGGTGGGGCGATTAACGATACGATTAATCATATGACATCTCACTATCTTCCATTTGGCGGAGTAGGGAATAGTGGTATGGGAGCTTATCATGGGCAGGCAAGCTTTGATACGTTCACACACTTTAAGAGCATTTTGAAACGCTCGAATAAATAAAAAAGCATATTCTCATGCTTTATGACACTTCATAAAGGGTATATGACGTAAGTAGATAACATTAGCAGTTTTGTTTAATAGGTTACTATACGTAGAAAGGGTGTCTAGAATGAAAGTACTTATTGTTGGAGCAAACGGTCAGATTGGGAAGCATATAACTTCCATTATTAAAGAGCATGATGATCTAGAAGCGAAAGTGATGATTCGTAAAGAAGAGCAGGCCTCTTACTTTAAAGATTTAGGGGCAGAAACCGCTGTAGTTGATTTAGAAGAAGACGTTAACGCTATTGCGAAAGCGGCTGAAGGTGTCGATGCGATCGTCTTTACGGCAGGTTCTGGTCCAAATACTGGTGCTGATAAAACGATGTTAGTTGATCTAGATGGAGCTGTAAAAACAATTGAAGCAGCGAAAGAAGCTGGGGTAAAACGTTTTGTGATGATCAGTTCTTATGATACAACGCGAGAAGCGATTCAGTCTGCCCCATCTTCATTTTCACCTTATGTAGCAGCGAAGCACTATGCAGATGAATGGTTGCGAGCAACGGATTTAGACTATACGATCATCCACCCGGGTGCCCTAACGAATGATCAGGGAATCGGTAAGGTCAATGCCGCTACTAGAGTAGAAAGAAATGAAATTCCTCGTGAAGATGTTGCGAGTGTTATCGTAGCGACACTCGAAAATGATGCGACGATTGGTAAGGAATTTCAAGTCGTGACGGGAAATCAGCTAATTAAAGAAAGCATCAATTCACTTTAAGTGAAATGTAATCTTTGAATAGAAGTTGTATGAAACAAAGCCCCTTGTTCACACGCAAGGGGCTTTGTTTGACTCTTTTTATTAAAGGAAGAGAGAAAAAAACCATCAGGGAGTCTCCCCGATGGTTTTGATGAAGTATTAGCAATCTTTTCCGTTAACAAACGCAGCGCCAACGATGATAAGAAGAATGAACAAAACAACGATTAGCGCAAAGCCATTCCCGTAACGAGCACCACCAACCTGGTTTCCGCAACCGCCGTATCCAGCGCCGCCAACCTGGTTTCCACATCCGTAACCATAACTCATGAAATCATCTCCTTTCATAGGATCTTCTTTAGTGTATGAAGGAGAAGGAGATAGTGATTAGGTGTTGGACTAGTTTTAAAAAAGTTAGGTAAATCGTTAGAAAGCCCGCTTAAGAAAAACTCTGCTTTTCTTAAGCAGGCTTTAAATAGCGCTATTTAAATGAAGCATACCCTTCATCAGCCATTACGACACTGCCGTTAATCGCACTTGCTTCTTTTAATGAAAGAAGATAAACAGCATCAGCTAATTGCTCTGGATCTGTTAGTTTATTGCCGATTACTTTTGCTTTCATTCCATCAATTAACCCTTTATCACGATATCCTTGGACGATTGGCGTATCGACAACACCTGGAGCAACACCTACAACGCGAATGCCATATGGCGCCAAATCAAGAGCAGCTGATTTTGTCATCATGTTAACGGCCCCTTTAGTTGCATGATATGCGAAAGTAGCAGGAGAGGCGAGAACACCAAAGACTGAGGTTGTATTGATGATGACGCCTTTCACATTCAATTCTTTCATCTTTTTAGCGGTAGCCATGATTCCATAAGCGACGCCGTGCTGGTTAATATCGATCACTTTATGATAATCTTCTAAAGAAAACTCTGGAAGTGGTGTAGGACGACCAATTCCAGCGTTGTTGAACATCACGTCAATAGTTCCAAACTGATCAACGGTTTTTTCAATAAGCGCTTCGACTTCTTCATAACGAGAAACGTCTGTCTTAACGAAGAGAGCAACGCCACCTTCTGCTTCGATTAAATCAACAGTTTCTGTTCCTCTTGCTTCATCAAAATCCGCGACAACGACTTGATCTCCTTTTCGAGCGAACTTCAAACATGTTTGTCTTCCAATTCCACTTGCACCACCAGTAATGACTACTACTCTTTTTGCTGTCATAAATAATACCTCTTCCCTAATCGTATTTCTTATTTTCAGTTTATCATTGCTGAGGTTTAATAAAAATTTAGTTATCGTTATACTTAGTTAAGCAATGCTTAAGGTGGTAGAGGAAATGAATGTAGAGCAAATGGAGTATATTGTAACAGTCGCAAACACGGGATCACTATCAAAGGCAGCGAATGAACTGCATGTGAGCTTATCAGCCATAAGTCAGTCGATTAGTAAGGTAGAGAATGAAATTGGACTAAAAGTATTCATTCGTAATCGAGCGGGAGCGGTACTAACTTCAGAAGGGGAGAAGATTGTATTGAAGGCAAGGGAAGTACTAACTAAGGTAGATGAACTGAAGGAAGAAGTAAACCGTCAATTAGATACGCTGAGTGGGGAATTAAAAATTGCTACCATCCCAGGCCCAATTCATCTGTTGGTAGAGGTAGTGTCTGTTTTTAAAAGATCGTACCCAAATGTGAAGCTTGAGATATATGAAAACGGGCCAGTGAAAATAATGGAGGATGTGTATGAGCAACATCTTGATCTAGGACTCATTTTAATATCAGATCGACTTATTCAAAACCACAAGATGCTTTCTTTTGAAAAAATAAGGGACGGAAAAATGGTAGTAGGTGTGAGAAAGGAATCCCCTTTAGCTAAAAAAAGAACAGTTAAGCCAGAAGATCTTATTTATGAAACGCTTGTGCTTTATGATGATGATTACATTGATCAATACGTCACGGAAACGCTATCAAAATATGGATCGCCTGATATCTTATTTACTACAAACAATACGGATGCGATAAAAAATGCAGTAAAGCGTGGGATGGCTGTTACTCTTGGGATTGATTATTCTTTTAGCAATCAGCAACTAAGAGAACGTGATATCGTCATGGTAGAGATCGAAGAAGGGGAGTATGAAAGGGTGTATCTTGCCCTTGTTCGTCATCGAGAAGGACAAGCAACTCGAGTAGGAAAAGAGTTTGTAACTAACATAAAAAAACATTTCTAAAAAAAGGACCGGTTCATTACTTGAACCAGCCCTTTTCCTTAAATCGCGATATCGCTTCAATTCGATTTGTTACTTCTAATTTATCCAGAATGACAGAAATATAATTACGAACCGTTCCAGGGGTAATGTAAAGTTCACTTGAAATGTCTTTTGTGTTTTTACCATCAGCCATTAACTGAATGACTTGCTTCTCACGTTCTGTTAGCGGATTTTCATTACCGAAAGCTAGATCCACTAACTCAGGCGAGAAAATCCTCTGACCCTCAATGATCTTTCGAATCGAGCTTGCGAGCTCATCACTCGGACTATCCTTCAGAAGATAGCCACTAACGCCAGCTTTACGAGCACGTTCGAAATAACCAGCACGAGCAAAGGTTGTTAGTATAATGATTTTACATGAATGACTGCTTAATTCTTCAGCTGCATCAAGTCCGCTTTTAAGTGGCATTTCAATGTCCATAATACAAATGTCTGGCTGTAATTCTTTTACTAAAGAAATCGCTTCTTCACCATTCGTCGCCTGACCGACAACTTCCATTCCTTCTTCTAGATCGAGTAAGGAGCCAAGCGCCCCAAGTAGCATACGCTGATCCTCCGCAAGCACGATGCGTATCACACCGATCCCTCCTGTTCTTTTTGTTGAATCACATTTGGTACACGAATATTTAAAGTTGTTCCTGTTGAAGAATTAATATCAAGAGAGCCGTTTACGAATTCTAGTCGCTCCCTCATTCCCTGTAGTCCGTGTCCTTTGAATGAAGTTGTTCCTTCTGGGATGCCATCACCGTTATCTTCGACTTGAATGAGGACATCTGTTGGAGATTGTTCAATCAGAACTCTGCACCATGAAGCGTTACTGTGCTTGACGATATTCGTCACAGCTTCTTTGAGACACATGCTTAAGACATTTTCTACGAGTAACGGTGTATTCTCAAGTTGTTGATTACCTTCAAAATGAAATTCCATCTCTGCGGCCTGTAAAATTTGTTGTACGCGTAAAAGCTCGTCTTCAACTCTGGCTCCACGCATATTCGATACCATTTCACGTACTTCTTTTAGAGCGGTTCTGGCTGTTTGTCGAATATCATGAATTTCATTAATAGCAGCATCAGGCTTAACAGGAATTAGCTTTCTAGCTAAATCACTTTTAAGTCCGATCATCGATAGTTTTTGCCCGAGTGTATCATGTAAATCTCTCGCAATCCGTTCTCTTTCTTCAATCACCATCAGCTGCGAAATTTTCTCATTCGCGTTTTGGAGTTGTTGCTCCAAGCGGTGCTGTTTGTTTCGATAGCGAATGGTAAAAGGAAGCAGAGCCACTCCAAGCACACAGATGAAAATAAATGGGAGCTGTGGTAGTAATGTATCATCGTGAGTGAAGAATATAATGACTGTTGCAGCTATCGTCGTTGTGAGATGAACAATATAGAGTGTTAGAAAACCTGCTTTATTTTCGATGCTACCAATGAAAAACGCTAAAAACAGAGCGAAGTAGACATAACCGAATAAGATCGTCATCACAATACTTATGGCCATTTCAATGCTGACCCATAAATAGACTAATTTACTATTTGATATGAAAGATAATCGATAGGATAAGAAAAATAAAAGAATGACGAAGATACCAATTGTTATTTCTATAACCGATGAAGATCGGAATATAAAAAAGAAGGGTAGGAAACAAAAAATAATCCAAACGTAAGAACTGATCCCAGTGTTCTTAGGAATGATATGATACCAGCTTTGCATAGGGATCTCCTTTCGAGGTGCTATAATTACAGGATATACCATCAGTATTCGCCTGTCACTTATCTACCATTAGTATAATCTCTTTAAAGATATTGAAAAACCCATCCAGGCTGAATGGGTTTTTCAGTAATGTTATTTTTCCTGGAAGCTTGGTCTTTTCGTAGTCATCATCGCAAGCTTTGCAGGGTTTTTAAGAAGTGGTTTTACTTCTTTAAATGTAACGAACGTTTTATTCTTTGTATCATATAGACGGAATCGAATGGATTCAAGGCTTGATAATAACGTAATCGTCGTCGCCTTATGCAATGGAGGCGTTGATTCATGCGCCTTTTCAAGATGATAGTTTGGCACTCTTGGACTTAAGTGATGCACGTGATGATACCCGATGCTTCCGGATACCCACTGAAGAAGTTTAGGAAGTTTATAGTAAGAACTGCCATCCACGGCTGCTTTTACAAAGTCCCACTCTGTTTCATCTTCATAATAAGAGTCTTCGAATTGGTGCTGAACATAGAACAACCAGATTCCAAGTGACCCAGCAACATAAAGAATTGGAAGTTGAATGATTAGAAACGCTTCCCATCCAATAGCCAGGATCAATAGGGAATAGATCGCAACGATTGATGCGTTGGTAATGTATGTGCTCATACGCTCTTTACGTTTCGCGTCTTTGCGATTAAAACGGTTAGCGATAAGGAAAAGGTAGATCGGACCAAGCCCGAACATCACAATCGGGTTACGGTAGAGACGATAAGCGAGCCTACCCCAGAATGTAGCTGCAGCATACTCTTCAACTGTCATCACCCAGATATCGCCTGTTCCACGCTTATCTAAGTTTCCACTTGTTGCGTGATGAATATTATGCTCGCGTTTCCATTTTTCAAACGGGAAGAGAGTAATGATCCCAGAGATCGTACCAACTATCCGGTTTGCTTTTTGACTCTTGAAGAAAGAGCCGTGTGTGCAATCGTGAAAAATAATAAAGATTCGAACGACAAATCCTCCTGCGATCATCGCAAGTGGAACGGCTAACCAGGCAGACACGCTTAAGCTCTGATAAGCCAGAAACCATAGCAATAAGAATGGAAGAAGGGTGTTCAAGAGCTGTCGTACCCCTACGACCGTGTCGGGTTTGGCGAAAGTTGATACACTTTTTTTCAATTCTTTTTGTTTTTGTTTTTGTTCATTCATATGGTTACCCCTTTGTTAGGCATAGTTGAAATAACGTTAAGCCTAATGATAGAGGATTTGGTGTCATGGTGTAAGACACAAACGTCAGGACATAACCATGATAAATGTCATGGGTTTGTTGGGGATAAAAGGAAGGTGGAGTGGATTATCATACAAAAAAGCCTGTGAAACCTCTAAAGTAGAGGTTTCACAGGCTTTTTAACACTATTCTAAGTTCGCATGCTTTCCATACATCTTATTCGTATCCAACCCTTTCTTATCCATAAAGCGTAAAATTATCGCATCATAGAAAAGTAAAAGAGTCTGTTCAAATAAAGAGCCCATAGGCTGAATCGTTTCATAATCACCTGACTGATCCTTTGGTGAACCTGGTAATGTTACGATGATGTCTGCTAGCTCGCCAATTGTTGAGTCAGGATTAATTGTTACAGCAGCGATCTTTCCGCCGATATTGGCGGCCTTATTCGCAATGGAAACGAGCTGTTTCGTTTCACCAGAACCTGATCCGATGATGATCAGATCACCTTCTTCAAAGTTTGGTGTGACCGTTTCGCCAACAACGTAAGCATCAATTCCCATGTGCATCATGCGCATCGCAAAAGACTTTGCCATAAAGCCAGATCGACCACCGCCAGCAACGAAAACCTTGTTCGCTTCGAGAATTTCATTAGCGAGCTGTTCCGCTTCTTCGTCAGCAATGAGATCTACTGAACGATTTAGCTCATCAATGATTTCAGCTAAATAGTGAGTAGTCTGCATGATTGATTATCCTTTAATAAGCTCTTGCATTTTTGATGCAACGGCTTTTTTATCGTCTTCACCAGTAATACCGCCACCTACGATGACAAGGTCTGGTTGTACTTTTACAACTTCTTCAAGAGAATCAAGCTTAATGCCACCAGCGATTGCTGTTTTCGCGTTCTTTACGACGCCTTTAATTGTTTCAAGGTCTTCGAAAGAATTCTGGCCTTTTGCTTGAAGATCGTATCCAGTGTGGACACAAATATAGTCAACGCCAAGTGCGTCTACTTCTTTCGCACGAGTTGCGAGATCTTTCACTGCCATCATGTCAACAAGGATTTCCTTACCTTGTTTCTTCGCTTCTTCAACAGCACCTTTGATTGATTCATCTTCAGCAGCACCAAGAATTGTGATGATATCTGCGTTAGATTCAGATGCTTTCATAACTTCATAACCTGCAGCATCCATAATTTTAAGGTCTGCAAGAACTTCAAGGTTAGGGAATGCTGCTTTCATATCTTTGACAGCACGAAGACCTTCATTGATGACGATCGGCGTACCGATTTCAACGATATCAATATGCTCCTGAACTTCTTTCACTAGTTCAATACCTTCTTCTGTGTTTACCAAATCTAATGCTAGCTGTAATTTCATAATGCTTTCACTCCCAGTCCATATTTTTTCTTTCTCTCTCTTGTCCGACACCAATATAATCGATCTGTTGGTGTAGTAGCAAGTATACTGCTTACAACCTATTAATGTAAGTACGCACATTAAACTTACATAGTGTCAAAAAGTATACTATGAGTTATACTGGGCTTAAACGGAGGTGATGCGTATGTCACGTACCCAGGACAAAACATTTTACTGTGAAAAAGAATTAACGCTTGCGGTTATCGGAGGCAAATGGAAAATGCTTATCTTATGGCATTTAGGCAAGCAGGGAACGAAGCGATTTGGTGAGCTAAAGTCACTAATGCCGGGAATTACACAGCGTATGCTAGTGAACCAGCTACGAGAATTAGAAGACGACCAAATCGTACATCGAGAAGTATACCCTGTTGTCCCTCCGAAAGTAGAGTATTCCCTTACCGAGCAAGGTGAAACATTAATGCCTATACTCGACTCCATGTATGAGTGGGGGAAGAATTACAATCAGAACGTCCTTGGCAAACCGATTGAGACGAAAGAGTCTGTATAGAAATAAACGAAAAGCCGGGGCGCTCCCCGGCTTTTCGCTTATTTTAATATTCGACTAAAAGTGAAAGTTCTTCCTTAATTGTTTCCCATGCAAATGAATTCGTATCGGTCAGCACAAAGTGTTCTGCTGAGGGGAGTTCGATAAGTTTAACAAAATCGCCTTCGCCTTCAGCTTCGCGCTGGTAGTAATCACTAATCCCGATCGGAACATTAATGTCTAGCGCACCATGAACGAGAATTTGTTGCACACCAAGTGGAAGAAGTTCCACAGGGGAAGCATTTTTGTAGCGCTCTGGATATTCTTCAGGCGAACCGCCTAATAGTTCTGCAGTAGGATTATTTGGTTCAAGAGAGAGGACTTGATCTCTGTACTCATGCACACCATGCATCATCTCAAGGTCGTTCACACCTGCAAGGCTAACCACTCCGTGAATAGGAAGAGGGGTGTCCGTAATGAATAACTCACTATTCTTATCTATACGGTGACGGGCAGCAATCCATGTAGCAAGATGGCCCCCAGCTGAATGTCCAATCGTAACCACTTTGTTTAGATCGAGCGGATAGGATTCTGCAAGTGTCCTTATGTAGTCAGTTGCTTCTGCAACATCTGTAAGTGTTCCTGGATAACCTCCGCCTTCTTGTCCCGTTCGACGGTATTCAATGTTCCACGTGGCAAATCCACTCGCTGTTAAATCTTCCGCCACTTCTCTCATAATTTCGAGTGTGAACGGTTTCCTCCAAAAGCCGCCGTGAATAACGATTGCCACGGGGAAAGGTCCTTCTCCTTCTGGAAGTCGTAGTTCGCCAAATTGATTTTCGTTCTCTCCGTAGAAAAATTTCTCCATGTTACTTACCACCTCTCTGATTGGATTAGAGTCCTCTTCATTATCGCATATCTCCTGAAACTTTCATTACGTTAGGAATTGAAAAAACCAATCGTTAATCGATTGGCTTTACTTCATAAAAAGGATAATGATGCCTATTGTCCGGACTTTATTCCTTTTGCAACGCTATAAAAATTATTTACAATCATAAATGATCCTGTATTGCCCCCACCGGATCCGCTAACCGTATTACTTACGGAGATTGGGGAGATCGTGTGTGCACATTGGACTACCGTTCCGCTATTATTTGTAATGATCACTGGTCCTCTAATAAAACAACCCATTTATTTCACTCCTCAAAAGCCATCTTCTGATAGCAGTATATGGACAAACTGATTGAATGGTGTGGACATGTCTTTAAAATTAGCGTCTAAATTTAGTTAAGCAAAAAAATAGAAGTCAGTTTCCTGACTCCTAAAATAAATGGTTAACTTATGAAAATCGCTTGCGCAAAAGTGATGCCCCCGGTGATGAGTAAAAAGACGAAGCTATATTTGAGAGTGAAACGGAAGAGATCTCCTTCTCGTCCTACTAGGCCAACCGCACCTGTTGCAACAGCGATAGACTGTGGAGAGAGCATCTTAGCCATAACACCGCCTGCTGTATTCGCAGCAACGAGGACCATCGGAAGAACGGCAATTTGTTGAGCAGTAATTTGTTGCAAGTTTCCGAATAAAGCATTGTTAGACGTAACAGAACCAGTTAAGAATACGCCAATCCATCCTAGAAGTGGAGACAGGAATGGGAAGACACCTCCGCTTGCAGCAAGAGCTAGACCTAATGTAGAGCTCATGCCACTATAATTTGCAATGAAGGCAAATCCTAGCACCATCATAATTGTAAGTACGGGCTTTTGAAGTTCTTTTACTGTTTCAACAAAAGCTTCTAGCGCTGCTTTAGGACTCATTCTAAGAATGAAGATGGATAGGATCGCAGCGATGAAGATAGCCGTTCCTGTTGCTGAAAGAAGATCAAGTTTCAACATCGCACCGTAGGGTGTTTGTTCACTTACAATTGGTGCTGTTTTAATAACGAGATTATGGAGTCCGGGTACAGGAATCTGAAGGATCGTTGTTTCAAGTAATCCCCCTTCTACAAATAAATTCTTGAAAGGTTTTAGACTCCAAATTGTGACCATTGCTGTTAAAGCAATGAACGGAGACCATGCTTTTAAAATTCGTCCAGCTGTTAGCTGAGCTTCTGGATCAAGAGAAACAGCAAGCTGTGCTTCAACTGGGTCAATCGTATGGTTTTGCTGCATTTTTGGATGCCAAATCTTCACGAATACAGCTACGGCTACTAAACTAACGATAGAAGACGTAATATTAGGCAGCTCTGGTCCAATAAAAGTTACTGTCGCCCATTGTGTAATGGCATAAGTACTACCGGCTACAAGAGCTGCTGGCCATACTTCTTTCAAGCCTTTCATACCATCAATAATGACGACGAGTAGGAATGGAATTGTGAAAGAGATAAATGGAAGAGACGTGCCAAGAAATTGACCAATTTCCAGTGGAGCGAGCCCGCTCACTTGACCGGCAACAATGACAGGGATGCCCATTGCTCCAAATGCTCCACTAGCTGTATTGGCGATTAAACAAAGGCCCGCTGCTTTAAGTGGTTCGAACCCAAGTCCTACAAGAAGAGCGGCTGTAATCGCAATCGGTGCTCCAAAACCAGCTGCGCCTTCAAGAAACGCATTAAATGAAAAGGCGACGAGCAACATTTGGATTCGTTTGTCATCTGTAATGGATACAATGGAACTCCTGATAATATCGAATTGCCCACTTTTTACAGAAAGTTTATAAAGATAGACAGCACCAATAACGATGTAAGAGATTGGCCATAAGCCAAATGCAAATCCGTAACCAGTAGTCGCTGCAACCATCGTAATAGGCATATCATAGAAGAGGATCGCAATCACTATAGCGAGCATCACTGTAACAGTAGCAGCGATATGCCCTTTCATTCGAAAAGCGGTAAGAGCAAGAAAAAAAAAGATAATCGGAATAAGAGCAATAAAAGCGGATAGCCAGATGTTATTAAATGGGTCATATACTTGTGTCCATGTTTCCATGGGGATCACCTCTTAAGCGTTATAGTAGGTATTCATTTAACCGTCTCAAAACAGGGTTTCATTGCTTCGCGTAACGTCCTTGCAGAATGCTGCAGTTGTTTCATCTCGGTCTCTGTGAGATCAAGCTCTACAATTTCTCGAATACCGTTTCTGTCGATAATGGCAGGTGCGCCAATATAGATGTCATTAAGACCATATTCACCTTGCATCAATGTTGAAATCGTTAGGATAGAGCTTTCGTTTCTTAGAATCGCTTTGGTCAGACGAACAAGTCCCATTGCAATACCGTAATAAGTTGCGCCTTTCCGATTAATAATGTGGTAAGCTGCATCGCGGACGTTCGTAAAAATCTCGTCAAGTACTGGCAACTCTTCTTCTGATATCATTTTCGTTACTGGGCGGCTACTAATGGTAGCGTGGCTCCATACTGGAAGCTCCGTATCGCCATGCTCGCCGAGTATATAAGCATGTACATTTCTAGAATCGACCAGGAAATGATCGCCGATTAAGTAACGAAGTCTTGCGGTATCAAGAATCGTACCAGAACCAATAACGCGTTCCATCGGTAGACCAGAGAATTTCCATGTAGCATAAGAGAGGATATCTACTGGATTCGTTGCAACGATGAATAGTCCGTCAAAACCACTCTCCATAACGGCAGTGACAATTCCCCTGAAGATGTTTACATTCTTCTCAACAAGATCAAGTCTCGTTTCCCCAGGTTTCTGATTTGCGCCGGCTGTAATCACGACAATGTCAGCATCTCGACAGTCTTCATAATCCCCTGCCCAAATTCTCATAGCTGATCCAAACGGCATCCCGTGATTTAAATCTCTTGCTTCTCCTT
The DNA here is from genome assembly GCF_015234585.1 of Pseudalkalibacillus hwajinpoensis. Taxonomy (NCBI): domain Bacteria; kingdom Bacillati; phylum Bacillota; class Bacilli; order Caryophanales; family Guptibacillaceae; genus Guptibacillus; species Guptibacillus hwajinpoensis. The sequence goes on along the minus strand of NZ_JADFCM010000009.1, from coordinate 65,186 downwards.
CAGCTTTTTCTTTATTTAAGTCAATGAGCACCATTTCATTTACAACTTCTTGATTTAATAAGGCAAAAGCATAGCTTGTCCCAACAAATCCCGTTCCAATGACAGCAACTCTCGTTGTATATCGTTCGTTTTTCATATTCATTCCACCAATCTATTGTATGTGATGTCTTTCACATACATAATATAACGTGGATTAAATTGCTTATATGTGACAAAGATCACATGAAAAGGTTTACATATAAAATTAATTTTAAAAGGTAAAATAAACATGATTACTTGAGGAGTCTATGTAAAAAAACGCTCAAAATCTGAGCGTTTTGTTTTTTACCAGAAAAAGAAAGGTGACCAGCTATAAGCGGCGATGGAGGCAAGACCGACTGCAATGAGAGCCGCTCCGAAAAAGAAGTAGCTACCAAAGCCTGGCCCATCGTTTTCGCCATCCATCGGGCGAAGGTAGACATTGTCGCGGTCACAGTGATCGATGTAACCGTAATGCGTTTTGCCATCATGACAGCGAATGGCTACACACCTACCAGCGTTTTTAGTGAATTCGTCGTGATAAGACATGTTATTCCTCTTTTCTTGTTAAATGTAAGAGTCGGGAAACTCTTAGATCGTGCATTATTACTTTATGAAATTCGGATAGGTGAGGTTTGGACAGGAATGGAGCTAAAACAAAATAACAGCTCTTTTATAAAAGAAATAAAGTAGCTATGATAAGGATAGAACGAAGGAGGGGTGAAATGGACGGTATTAAACAAATTGGGTCTTTCTATCAAGTCGATCATGAGGGGTACCTTGTAAATGATACGTCTTGGGAGAAAATCAATAGAAACTATCGAAACGCGATCGATCGTGCTGTGGAGAATTTAACTATAGCTATGCCTTTAAGCAGCATTTATTTAAGAGGATCAGTGCCAAAGGGGAAAGGAATAGAAGGTGTGTCTGATCTCGATCTCATTGTTTTAACAGAGAACGGGAATGAGCAAGTAGCAGAATTATTGAATCAACAATTAGTTGATGAATTTCCATGGTTAAATGGGTGTGAGATAAGTTTCCATTCAGCTAAAGAGTTAGAGGGTTTAACTTCCTTTTCAATCATTCCATTCATGCTGAAAACGTCCAGTCTCTGTGTTTATGGAAAAGATGTGGCAAAAGCTATTCCTAGGTTCAAGCCAGATAGAGCTCTTGCAAATGATCATCTGATTCAGCTAGAAAACCACATCGTTCAGGCAAAAAGCGATCTTGTTGGAAATGAAGATAGTGAAGATATAGCGGATTGCTGCGGATGGATTATGAAAATCATTGTCCGGAGCGGTCTCGCGCTTGTGATGGAACAAAGACGAACATATACGAGAGATCTTTATCCAGCTTATAAGCTGTTTAGTAACTTCTATCCTCATAAAGAGCCTTATATGAAACAAGCTTTAACTTATGCGGTATTCCCTTCAGCCCAGAGAGAAGAGATTACTCACTTTTTGGATCAGTATGGGGGACGGCTTATTCAAGAAGCGAATGATTGGCTAAATAAGTATAACCCTGAAAGAGTTCGCCATCTATCGATTGAGTAGTAAAAAGGGAGCGAGATCATGGAATTGATCTCGCTCCCTTTTTAAAATTTCATAAATAGGTGATTAGCGCAATTCCGCAAAGAAACAAAACGCTAAGAATCACTTTTCCAAAGAGAGGGAGCTGTTCTTTTCCCTTCTCATTAATTCGTTCTTCTTCTTCATCAAGAGTCGTTTTATATTTCGATTGGCAGCAGCCCATATCATCACACCTTTTGGGTTTAATACGCTATCCGTCAAAGGGGATTCTCTGTTCAATATATCCCTTTAAGCGACGCTATCCTTATCCCAACCGGAAATGTCGATTTCTAGTGGAATGTTGGCAGCGCGTTGCTTACGAGCAGAGTAGAAGAAAGCTACAATAACGCCGATCGTAATGATGGTTGCGCCGATGTAGGCGACATTCATTGGTAAGCGAAAGCCGATTGGTGCATTAAGAATGTAAGTTGTCGTTGCCATTGTGATAAAAATTGCTGGGATCATGGCAATCCAGTAGTTTTTCTTCGCAATAAACAAGTACATCGCGCCAACCCATAAGGCAATCATCGCTGTAGACTGGTTAGCCCATGAGAAGTATCTCCACAGAAGGGTAAAATCAATTTTCGTAAGCCCAAATGCGACAACGAAAAGCGGTAGTGCGATCCAGAGGCGATTTGTTACTTTACGCTGAGAGTAATTAAAGTAATCTGCAATAATCATACGAGCACTTCTGAAGGCTGTATCGCCGGACGTGATTGGAAGGACGATGACACCAAGAATGGCAAGCGTTCCACCGATCGCACCTAGCATGAGAGTAGAAGCTTCACTTACAATCGCAGCCGGTCCACCATTAGCAAGCAGTTCATTTAACCCAACAGGTCCATTGAATAAGCTCATAGCAGCAGCAGCCCAAATCATCGCAATGACACCTTCTGCAATCATCATTCCGTAGAAAATGTTGCGACCTTGTTTTTCATTTTGCGTTGTACGCGAAATGATTGGCGTTTGTGTAGCGTGAAATCCAGAAAGTGCGCCGCAAGAGATTGTTAAGAATAGTAATGGAAAGACTGGTGCGTTGTCAGGGTGGAAATTACTTAGCGTGATTTCAGGAATCGGTGCGCCAGTGAACACAAGTCCAGCACCAACGCCGAGTGCGCTAATAAGAAGAAGCGCACCAAAAATCGGATAAAAGCGTCCAATGATTTTATCAATCGGTAGCAATGTAGCTAGGATGTAGTAAACAAAAATCGCTCCTAGAATAAGACCCATTGTTGCCCAGCCGTTCATTAAGTTGTTCAATAGTCCAGCTGGTGCTGTGACAAACACCGTTCCTGTTAGAAGGAGAAGTAGCACAGCGAATGCATTCACAACATGCTTCATCACTTTTCCAAGAAACTTTCCTGCAAGTTCAGGTAAGTGAGCGCCCCTGTTACGAATGGAGATCATTCCTGTAAGGTAATCGTGAACAGCTCCTGCGAAAATACAGCCAAATACGATCCAGAGAAAAGCGACTGGCCCGTAGAGTGCACCAAGAATCGGGCCGAAGATTGGACCAACTCCTGCAATGTTCAATAATTGAATCAAGGAGTTCTTCTTCGTGTTCATTGGAAGGTAATCGACGCCATCCTGATGCGTATAGGCGGGGGTTTGACGTGCTTCCTTAATGCCGAAAATTTTCTCAACAAATTTTCCGTAAGTAAAATAACCAATTATAAGAAGTGCAATTCCTGCTAGAAATGTATACATGAAATCATCCCTTTCCGTACAATGTATGCGTTTACATAAAGTATAAGAGATGAGAGGGAGGAATGGATTAATTCCGCTCTAACATGTCTGAAAGTTGGATTGAGATGTTTGTATGAAAGACTGAAATGCACTCGGAATTACAATTCAAGTTCTGTACGTAGTGCTTTTACATAATTACGACTTACAGAAAGCTTTTCTCGAACACCTTCTAATTCAAGCTGATAAGCACCATTAAACCATGGGGTCAGGCGCGTCACGTAGTGAAGATTAACAAGATATCCTTTATGAATTCTAAAAAACGAAAAGGAGGATAGTCGGCTTTCAAGTTCTTTTAGCGCCATCTTCACTTCGTACTCGCCATTTTTTACAACGATCCGTGAGACTTTTTCATCGCGAAAAATAAAGAGGATATCATTGGGATCGAGGTAATGAATCTCACCTTCTAGTTCAACTGAGAGCTTGCCTTTCTTTGGCGGAGGTTCTTCTTTAGTAGATACTTGCATCAACTTCTCTAGACGTTGTACGGTTTGATGAAGCTGTTCTTCATCATAGGGTTTCAGAAGATAGTCAATCGCTTCATATCGAAAAGCTTCTGCAGCAAATTCAGGATAAGCAGTCGCAAAAACGATTAGAGGAGATTTCTTAAGTTCCAATAAGGCTTTTGCTGCTTCCATCCCATTCATTTTGGGCATCTCAACATCAAGAAAAACTACATCTGGTTGAAGTTGAAGGGATTTGATCACAGCTGTTTCACCTGAATCAGCTTCACCGATCACATTTATCGTCTTACAATGTGAGAGTAAATGAACGAGTTCCTGACGGCTGTATCGTTCATCATCCACGATTAAACATTTAATTACGTTCATCTATTCGTCCTCCATTAGTGGAATCAAAAAGCAAATGGTTGTACCGTTACAAGGCTCGCTATGAATGGAAAGACTTGCTTCATTTCCAAATAGCATTGTTAGGCGACGATTAACGTTATAGAGGCCGAGTCCTGTACCAATTTCTGACGACACGTGTGCTCTACCAAGCTCTGGTAAGCGATCAGGGGAAATCCCTTCACCGTTATCAGTTACGCAAACAGTAACCCCGTTTGGATTTTGAGCAATTGTAATTTCAACAAGACAATCGTTTTCCTTATTTTTGATACCATGTTTAATAGCATTCTCAACAATCGGCTGTAACGTGAGTGGAGGTAATTGGACGGATAATACACTTTCATCGATTGTATATTTAACGGTTAGTCTGTCTACAAATCGTGCTTCTTCCACTTCAAGGTAGGCTTTCACGTGTTTTAACTCCTGGTTAAGCGAGGTCATGTTCGCTGTAGTACCAGATAAATTTTGTCTTAAAAAGTGTGAAAGGGAAACGAGTAATTTACGTGCTTTATCAGGTTCAATACGAATTAACGAAATAATTGTATTCAGTGAATTAAAAAGAAAGTGCGGACTGATTTGTGCTTGTAATGCTTTGATTTCGGCTTCTTTTGCAAGCTGATAGGCTTTATCCGCTTCAGCTATTTCTAACTGATTACTAAGAAGATTGCTGAGACCGAGAACGAGCTCAGTAATAATATGGGTGATCTCTTTTTCCGATCGGAAATAGAATTTTAGCGTGCCGATTGTTTTACCCCGCTGTTTAAGGGGAGCAATAATGGCTGCTCCGAGCGGACAATTTTTCTCAGCACAGTGAATGGTTTGATCGTTTGCTATAACAATTTCACCTTTATGAATCACGTCTTTTGTAATGGTCGTTTGAATCTCGTGTCCTGATTGATGATGGTCGTTCGCAAGGCCGACGTGACTTAAAATGTGTGTACGATCCGTTATCGCTACTGCGCTACCTTCAATTTCTCTATGAAGAATCTGACAGACCTCATGAGCTGAAGTCTCAGAAAGCCCTTGTCTTAGATAACCAAGTGTTTGATCCGCGATACGAAGGGTTTTCTGTGCCTGAAGAGCACCAGCTTTTTCTTCCTCGTTTACAACATTTTTTATGATAAGGAGGAAGAGAGCACAGCCAATTCCGTTTGCGAGAATCATTGGAATTCCGATCACTTCTACAAGAGCCATGGCATTTTGGAACGGTTTTGAAAGAAGCAAGATAATGAGCATTTGAACGGTCTCTGCACCTGCACCGATCATAAAGGCTGATCGAAGTTTTACATGACGGTTTCGTTTGTGTAGAGAGCCAGCGATAAGTCCAGCAATAATGGAGGCAAGTCCACAAGCTACTGCTGTAAATCCACCAAGCATATAGCGATGAATCCCTGCAATTAGCCCTGCACCAAATCCAACCCTCTTTCCACCAAGAAGTCCAGCAAGAACGACTCCGATTACTCTGGAATTTGCGATGGCTTCGTCAGAAGAAACTTCAAGTGGCCATGAATTAAATTGGAGTGAATCTGTACTAAATGTTAATCCTGTATATGTTCCGATGATCCCAAAGAAACCAAAGAAGCCAATCGCAACATACTGCTGCTTACGAGCAAGCTGATCGCTGTAGATCATATCTCGGAAGAAGCGAAAGCGGGTTAGCACAAATGCAATTGTAACAATAATGCCAAGTCGCTCTAGCATCGTAAGCAAGAGTTCGAACATGAGGGGGAAGCTCCTTCCTGGTGCCTGTCACCACCCGGTTTAAGTCAAATTCTGTCGAATGGTAAAGCGGTTACTTCTTATTATACGTGTTTTAATGAAGAGATAAAATGTATGAAAGTGAGAAGATGAATTAATCACACATATGCCACGATTTCATCTAACCTCTTATTTTTACGTTTGAATATCAAATTTCCTTAACCGGTACTGCAAGCTTTGTCTACTTAGCCCTAATACTTTTGCGGTTTGCGAGATATTGTTTTTGTTTTCTTGTAGTACCTTTTGGATATAAACTTTTTCAGCTTTCTCCATTTGTTCTTTCAACGGGATAATTTGATTGGAATCATGAATGGTAAGATGATCAGCCTCAATCAAATGCCTTTCTTTTTGTAATGGCGATTTATTTCGATACTGAATGGGCAAATGGGAATAGTGTATGATGTCTTCGCTCATCATTAAATTCATTGCTCCTTCAATAATATGCTCTAATTCTCGTACATTCCCTGGCCAATTGTAAGCCTGAAATGATTCAGAGACTTCGGTATCTACTCCTTTAACATCCATTTGAAAGAGATCGTTATATTTTGAGATAAACGAATCCACTAATAAAGAGATGTCCTCTTTCCTTTCTATAAGTGGAGGGATAAATAGTGTCACAACCCCAAGTCGGTAATACAAGTCTTTACGCATTCGTTCCTTCGCAATGGCTTCAATGGGATCTTCGTTCATTGTAGCGATGATTCTAACGTCAATGGCCTTATCTTCTGTGTCACCAATGCGCCGAATTGTTTTTTCCTGTAGGACTCTCAATAGTTTCGCTTGCAAATTCATACTTAATGAATTGATTTCATCAAGTAATAACGTCCCGCCTTCTGCTTGTTCAAATAAGCCCGGTCGTTCAGTTGCCCCTGTAAATGCGCCTCGCTTCGTACCGAATAGAAGGCTTTCAATCAAATTATCAGGTAAGGCAGCACAGTTTTGCGAAATAAACGGAGCGGAAGAACGGTGGCTACCATTGTGGATGCTTTGAGCAAATAATTCTTTCCCTGTTCCGGTTTCCCCAACGATCAAAACAGACGACGATGTCCTCGTGCTTCGTTTTGTATTCTCAATTACTTCTTGAATGGCAAGACTATTTCCAATAATGCTATCGAATGTGAATCGAGTGTTTCCTTTTCGATTCATATTGTCACGAATTAACCGTTCAAGCTTTGTCACGTCATTCGAGATCTCGACAGCGCCTTTAATCGTCCCATTTTCTAAAATTGGAAATGAGTTGTTAATTGTTGTAATTTCTTTCCCTTTATTATTGAAATACGTTTGCTTCACATTCAACGTTTCTATGCCTTTTTGAAGTGCCTTAACAAGCGTGCTGCTCTCATTCGCTGAGAACATAAAGACATCTAATAAATACTTATCAACAACATCCTGGCGATCCATGGCTTCAATTTGCATCATTTTAGGATTATAAATGATCGTTTTACCTTTTTCATCAATCACATGAACGCCGACGTCGATTTCATCGATGATTTTTTTGTATACATGATTCATCGTTTTAAGTGCTTTCCAATCGTTCTCCGTTTCATTATCCAAGTTACGTACCTCCTTTGTTGCTACCGCTATTGTATGTATGAACGTACATGGATTGCAATATTATTTTGCACACACATGCAAAATAAATCAATTGCATGCAAAGAGGTTTTGCATGGCGAAAGTGAATAATCCCCGTCCTTCCTAAGATTTAATCGTTTTAAAAAGTTGGCATAAAACTTGCTAATTACTAAGGAGAGGGAGAGCGAAGTTTTTTTTGCTCCTCTAGGTGAGGCGAACTTTTAAAGGAGGAAGAACATGAAGACACACACAACGACTGAGAATGTGATTGAAAAAACAACCCAATTTGGAGCGAATAACTATAACCCGCTTCCAATTGTTATTACGGATGCAGAAGGGGTGTGGGTGAAAGACCCTGAAGGTAACCGATATATGGATATGTTGAGTGCTTATTCAGCAGTTAATCAAGGACACCGTCATCCGAAAATTATTCAAGCCTTAAAGGACCAGGCAGACCGCATTACATTAACATCCCGGGCTTTTCATAACGACCAATTGGCTCCGTTTTATGAGAAGGTCGCAAAGTTAACGAATAAAGCAAAAGTTCTTCCAATGAACACTGGGGCAGAAGCAGTGGAAACCGCTATTAAAACGGTGCGACGCTGGGCTTATGATGTGAAAGGCGTTTCAGAAAATCAGGCTGAAATTATTGCATGCGTCGGAAATTTCCATGGACGTACAATGACGGCTGTATCTCTCTCTTCTGAGGCGGAATACCAGAGAGGATTTGGTCCAATGTTACCGGGAATTAAATTGATTCCATACGGTGATATTGATGCGCTACGAAATGCCATTACACCAAATACAGCTGCTTTCCTATTTGAACCGATTCAAGGAGAAGCAGGGATTGTCATTCCTCCAGAAGGCTTTTTAAAGGAAGCTTATGATGTTTGTAAAGAAAATAATGTGCTTTACGTTGCAGATGAAATTCAAGCTGGTCTTGGGCGCTCGGGTAAAACATTTGCGTGCGATTGGGAAAATGTTGAACCGGATATTTACATTCTTGGAAAAGCGCTAGGCGGAGGCGTCTTCCCAATCTCATGTATTGCTGCTAATGAAGAGATTCTTGGTGTCTTTAATCCTGGCTCACACGGATCCACATTTGGTGGGAATCCGCTTGGCTGTGCCGTTTCCGTTGCTGCTCTTGAAGTTTTAGAAGACGAACAGTTAGCTCAGCGGTCACTCGAGCTTGGAAACTATTTTCAAGAAAAATTAAAGGAAATCGATAACCCTCTAATTAAAGAAGTACGCGGTAAAGGATTATTTATCGGAGTTGAATTAACAAAGCCAGCAAGACCTTACTGCGAAAAGTTAAAAGAAGAAGGGCTTTTATGTAAGGAAACGCATGATACGGTGATCCGATTTGCGCCACCGCTTATCATTTCAAGAGAAGATCTTGATTGGGCCTTAGCTAAAATCGTAAATGTGTTGTCCAAGTAAGAACAATAAATAAGATGAGGTGTCTACATGGAAGCGGCAGTTAGCCAACATTTAAAGCAGGCTGAAAAACAAGATACGGAATCACTGAATTTATTTTACTCCACTCAAATCGTTGTGAAGGAAGCACTGGATCAACTTGGCTATTCAGATGAGGTGTATGAACTTTTAAAAGAACCAATGAGAATGCTAACTGTCCGCATTCCCGTTCGAATGGATAATGACAAGGTTCGAATTTTTACCGGATATCGGTCCCAACATAATGATGCGGTGGGACCGACAAAAGGTGGGGTGCGATTTCATCCAGAGGTGAATGAAGATGAAGTGAAGGCTTTATCTTTATGGATGAGTTTAAAGTGTGGAATCGCCAATTTACCTTACGGCGGAGGAAAGGGCGGGATCATTTGTGATCCTCGTGAGATGTCATTCCGAGAATTGGAACGGTTGAGTCGTGGTTACGTTCGCGCGATCAGCCAGATCGTTGGTCCAACAAAAGATATACCTGCTCCAGATGTTTTCACAAATTCTCAAATTATGGCCTGGATGATGGATGAATACAGTCGGATTCGTGAATTTGATTCTCCTGGGTTCATTACGGGTAAACCAGTTGTGCTTGGTGGCTCTCATGGAAGGGAAACAGCAACAGCTCGTGGCGTAACGATTTGTATTGAAGAGGCTGCTAGAAAGAAAGGAATCAAGCTACAGGGAGCGCGCGTCGTAATTCAAGGGTTTGGAAATGCTGGTAGTTTTTTAGCGAAATTCATGCATGATGCAGGAGCTAAAATTATTGGGATCTCCGATGCCTATGGTGCGATCTATGATGCCGATGGATTAGATATTGATGACTTGCTAGATCGCCGCGATAGTTTTGGAACGGTGACAACGTTGTTTAAGAATACGATTACGAACAAGGAACTGCTTGAGCTAGACTGCGATATCCTAGTTCCGGCGGCGATTTCCAATCAAATCACCATCGACAATGCTTCAGCTATTAAAGCTTCCATAGTAGTGGAAGCTGCGAATGGACCGACAACAATCGAGGCCACTAAAATTTTAACAAAGCGGGGCATTTTACTTGTTCCCGATGTGCTTGCAAGTTCAGGGGGTGTGACAGTCTCCTATTTTGAATGGGTTCAAAACAATCAGGGATATTATTGGACAGAGGAAGAAGTAGGAGCAAGGTTGCGAAAAGTGATCGTTGAGTCTTTTGCGAAAGTTTATGAAATCTCAAAAACTTACCACGTTGATACAAGGTTAGCAGCTTATATGGCAGGAATTCGAAAGATGGCAGAAGCTTCAAAGTTTCGAGGTTGGGTTTAGGTCGAGCGGCTTTTAAATGACTGTAACGAAAGGGAGGATGAAAAAAATGAATGAGATCGTTCATACAATCAACAGTCCTTACTCTGGAACAATTGAGCAAGTCGTTACACAGCCATTGGATCACGTATATGAGTGGGAAACATTGTTTTTAGTTAAGACAGTAGAAGGTAAACTTGAACAAGTTAATGTTGGGGCGAGTGGACATCTCCTTTCAATAGAAGTGAGTCAGGGAGAAGAGATTACACCTGTTACAGTGCTAGGAACATTGAGAGATGATTTGTTAATAACCGGGAGCGATTGAAGTGATAGAAACGCAACACCCTTTTCTGTATAAGCGGAAAGGGTACATAAGTAGACCGTGGGCAGTCAAATTGGAGGTAAGCGAATGAGGAAAAGCGGCAAAGAGATGACTTTTGGTTTAGCAATTATACCGTTTATAGCCATGATTATTGTGATGGGTTTTACCATTGTCGTGTTTGAAGGAAGCGCGCACATCCCTCTTATTTTAGGTGCTTTTGTATCCGCTTTCATAGCGTGGTTTGTTGGTTATAGCTGGGGTGAAATTGAATCTAGTATTTATAAAGGTATCCGTCTTTCATTGCCAGCGGTGGTTATCATCATTCTTGTCGGGATTGTCATAGGAGCATGGATTGGCGGGGGAATTGTTGCAACGATGTTTTATTATGGCTTAAAGCTCATTTCGCCTGCTTTTTTCTTAGTTTCTATTGCCGTCATTTGTGCGATTGTCTCAATTGCGACTGGAAGTTCGTGGTCAACGATGGGAACAATCGGCATTGCGGGAATGGGAATCGGAATGAGTATGGGGATTCCTTCAGGTATGGTCGCTGGGGCGATTATTTCAGGAGCCTATTTTGGAGATAAGATGTCTCCTCTATCAGACACAACGAATCTAGCTTCTGGAACGGTTGGAGCGAATTTATTCGAGCATATCAAGCATATGACGTATACCACCGTTCCGGCGTTTATCATTGCGCTTAGCGTGTACTGGTATCTAGGTACAAAGTTTTCCTCTAATAAAATTGATTTTGAGAAAATCGAATCCATTATGAAAGTGCTACAAGATTCTTTCGTTATTTCGCCATGGTTGCTTTTAGCGCCTGCACTCGTCATCGTATTGGTATCCAAAAAGGTACCCGTAATTCCGTCCCTAATGGCTGGTATTATACTAGGATTTCTAGCAGACATTTTTGTACAGGGTGGCGATGTTGGAACAGCTGTGAATACATTACAAAGCGGCTTTTCCATCGAGACGGGAAACGCAACAATCGATGAACTTTTTAATCGTGGTGGTATTGACGACATGATGTACACCGTATCACTCGTTATTTGTGCGATGACGTTTGGTGGAATACTGGAGAATACGGGAATGCTTAATGCAATCGTAACTCAAATTATTAAAATAGCGAAGACAGCGAAGGGCTTATTAACGACGACGGTGATGTCAGCATTTGCGACAAATGTTCTAACAGCAGAGCAGTATATTTCAGTCGTACTCCCAGGCAGGATGTATGTAAAAAGATATAGAGAACTAAATCTTCATCCCAAAAATTTATCACGTGCGATTGAAGATGGTGGGACATTAACTTCTGTGTTTGTTCCATGGAATACATGTGCTGTATTTATATTTGGTACGTTGGGAGTGTCTGTGATTGACTATGCACCATATGCGATCTTAAATTACCTTGTTCCTCTTCTTTCGATTGCCTTTGCATGGAGTGGTATAACAATTGCTTATATGACGAAAGAAGAGAGAATGAACTGGGTAGAGGATGAAGATAAGGTAGAGGATGTTGGATAATAGGTTAGGTATTTTAAGGAAAATATGAAAAGCAGAATCCCGTATGGATGGGATTCTGCTTTTCTATCTTTTTGGGACTCATCCACAAAGTTCAGTAAGGATCTTTTGAATCGTGTAGATGCTATCATCCTTCTTAAACTGCTTCGAGAAGGTAGGAGCCTGTGAACTGGAAATCCAGATTTTAAGCTCTGCATCAAGATCAAAGTGTCCTGCTGTTTCAATGCTGAAGTGAGAAATGCTCTTGTATAGAACAGAATGATATTCCACTTTCTTACCTGTCATGCCTTGCTTGTCCACAAACAAAAGGCGTTTGTCTGTAAAGACGATTAAATCCCTCACAAGCTTAAATGCGGCATTCACCTCTTCTGTTTCTGAAAGAATGGTAGATAGCTCTTTTTGCACATCTTCTTTCTTCATCGTTGAAGCGTTCCCCATAAATCCACTTAAAATACCCATTGTAACTCCTCCTTCACATTTGTATTATGTTCTCCCTCATATTCTAGCATAGGTAGTGCCTGTCACCACCCGAACGGGCTCGAATGCTGTCGAGCAATATATGGATAAAAGAAGAGGTTCTTGCATACGTATCGTATGATGCTCGTGATAAACTTGAGTTAGCTATACGATGAGGATTAACGGCAATTATTTATTATTTATAGGAGGGGTAACAATGCCATTTTTGAATATTAAAGATGATGTAGAGCTTTATTATGAAGATGTTGGTATGGGGCAGCCTGTGATTTTCATTCATGGCGTTTGGATGAGTAGCCGCTTTTTCAAAAAGCAGCTTCCGTACTTCAGACAAAAGTATCGTGCGATTTCTCTAGATTTAAGAGGTCATGGCCAATCCTCACACGTTCAAACAGGGCACACAGTGGCAAACTATGCTCGTGATCTGAAGAAATTTATTGACCAGCTTCATCTGAAGGACGTAATGCTAGTTGGATGGTCAATGGGGGCATTTGTAATATGGGAATACTTGCAGCAGTTCGGTGAGGATAACGTGAAGGGGACAGTTATTGTTGATGAGCTAGCATCGGATTTTAAGTGGCCAGATTTTGAAATAGGCGCATTTGATCTACCGGCACTCACCGGAATGATGAGAGAGATTCAATCGGATCAAAAAGGATTGCTTCAAGGATTCATTCCATTGATGTTTAAAAAAGATTTGTCTGAATCTGAGCTCGAGTGGATGTTAGCAGAGACAACCAAAATGCCTGCTGCCATTGCAAGCGCGATTCTTTTCGATCAATCCATCATTGACTGCCGCCCTTATTTAAACCAAATAACGAAACCAACATTACTATGTTTTGGGAAAGAGGAGAAGCTTATTCCAGTAGCAGCAGGGGAGCACTTAAATCGAGCGATCCCTAACTCGAAACTTGAATTGTTTGAAGAAAGCTGTCACTGTCCATTTATAGAAGAAGCTGATAGATTTAATCAGGTCGTTGATGAATTTATTGGAGGTTTAAATTAGTTATTGTTTATTAGTGCCTGTCACCACCCGATTAAGCTCAAATTTTGTCGAGTAGGATAATGGGATATCGTTTAAAGAGAAAGTTAAGGATTATAAGTCCTTAGCTTTTTTATTTGTTTTATTTATCTAATATTATAATAATAATCGGGAAGTAATCTTTTGAAATGTGTGGAATAATCTGAAAACTAAATAATTTTTAGGATAGTATCTTAATTTTTTCGGATTATCAGTTTTGTTGAATCCGTTTACAATTTACTTGTAAGCGCTTTTAAAACGATAAGGGGGATGGGGAATGTTGAAAAAGATAAGATCTCATAGTTTATTTATCGCTATGCTGGTCCTTGTACTGATGCTTTCGGCATGTTCAGGTGATGATACTTCAAGCGGTTCATCTGGGGGAGACGGAGATAAGGTCGAATTAACGTTCTGGAACATTTGGACCGAGCCTTCACCACAAAATGAAGCGAGTCTTAAGCAGATAGAAAAGTTCAATAAGGAACACCCTAATATTGTCATTAATCAACAGAGTATTCCACATGACCAATTTAAAGTCAAAGTTAAAACACAAGCTGCAGGTAAGCAGTTACCAGATCTAGTTCAGGTTTTTCCTGGAGCAGAACTTAAGCCTCTAGTAGATGGGAAACTCGTTCAACCAATTGATAATATTTTAAGTAACTGGGACGACCTTATCAAAGAAGGGCAGCTTGGTGATTACCGCGTTGATGGTAAGCAGTACGCACTCCCAGCAAATATCACACCAACAAGCCTTGTGTATTATGACAAGGATATGCTTAAGGAAGCTGGTTATGATGAGTTTCCACAAACGTATGATGAGTTTAAAAAGTTAATAAAAACACTTAAATCAAATGATACAATTCCGATTGCACTTGGTAACAAAGCGCAGTGGGTATTACAGTCTTCATATATCAGTACGATTGGAGACCGCATGACAGGCAGTGAATTCCTGTCAGAAGTACTAAATGGGGATAAGAAGTTTACGGATGAAAAGTTTATTGATGCAGTAAACGTGATCAAGGAGCTTTCCGACATGGAAGCATTCAATGAAGACTTCAACTCGATCGATAACATCCAGCATCGAGATTTATTTGCTATGGGTGACGCAGCTATGATGATCGATGGAGCATGGTCTCTTGGACCACTTCTTGAATCTGTACCGGATAAGAATATCGGTATCGCCCTGTTCCCTCAAATTGATGGTGGGGAAGGAGATCCCTCAGCAGTTTCTGCTGTAACGGGTACTGGTATCGCATTGAATAGTGAACTTGAAGGCGAAGATCTTGAAGCGGCACAGGAATTTTTGAAAAGCTTCTATTCTGAAGAATACTATCAAAATCTTATGAAAGCAGACATTCTAGTTGCAGCGGATATTGAACCGCCTTCTGACATCAGTCCACTCCTTAGAGAAGTTTCTAAGCTGACAAATGGTCAAATCGCGCCTGTATATGATGCGACCCTTCCAACTGACGTGACAGATACTATTAACTCTGGTTTACAGGAAGTAACACTTGGCACGATGACACCTGAGGAACTAGCGAAACAGCTTCAGAAAGCTGTTGAGAAGAGTAAGTAACGGTTAGAAGGAAATCAGGTCTTTAGAAACTTGGTTTCCTTCTTTTTTTCAAAGGAGGAGAGTTATGCATCTGTTAAGCAGAAGTAAATGGCCTGCATTTGTGGGGTTAGCCCCGGCGTTTCTTATCTATATATTGTTTGCAATCGTTCCGATACTCATCTCGTTCTACTACTCTGTCATGAGGTGGGACGGGTTCACCGAAATGGAATTTGTTGGCCTGGCGAACTTCCAGGAAGCCCTTACGGATCCGATTTTTTGGCAATCTCTCAAAAATAATCTATACGTTGTCGGAGCATCTGTATTTGGACAGATTCCGATCGCCTTATTTATTGCCCTCTTATTGAATAGAAAGATCAAAGGTGGGAAATTTTTCAGAACTGTTGGCTTTATGCCAGTCGTTATTTCTACGGTCATCATCTCGTTAGTGTGGGGAATGATGTACAACTCAAGAATAGGGTTATTCAATCAACTGCTCGAATCTATTGGCCTTGAATCTCTTACTCAGAACTGGCTAGGTGACCCGAAGTGGTCAATGATATCGGTTTGTATTACGATCATCTGGCAGTTCGTAGGTCTTTATCTCATTATCTTTCTCGCTGCACTTCAGAACATCCCGGAGGAAATATATGAAGCAGCTAGAATTGATGGAGCTTCTGGTTTAAAGCAAACGTTCTATATTACGCTGCCGATGATGTGGGACTCGATCATTGTTGCAGTCATTCTATGTATAAGCGGAAGCCTACGAACGTTTGATTTAATTTACGTTATGACTTCTGGGGGACCAGGACATTCTACTGAAGTTATGGCGATGTATATGTTTGAACAGACATTTTCTTCTACTCGCTACGGGTATGGGAGTGCGCTTTCTTTGTTTATCTTCTTCTTTAGCCTGGCACTCGTCTATCTGTCTACGAGAATTCTACGAAGAAAGTCAGTTTGATCGGATGGGAGGAATCAAGACATGGCTGAGACAGCTTATCGAAAGCAGACAAATGTTAATTATCAGGATAGTAGATTAAAAGCTAGAAAGGTCTCGAAAAAGACATTGATTTATATTTTATTACTGATGTATGCGTTGATGAATGCTTATCCTATTCTCTGGATGGTACTGAATTCATTCAAAAGCAATACTGAATTCGCAGAGAACCCTATCTCTTTCCCGGCAACGTGGTTATTTGAAAACTATAAGACAGCATGGGAAACAGCTAGGTTAGATACTTATTTTCTAAACAGTATCATCGTTTCTGTTATCGCGGTCGCTGTAACCGTACTTGCGGGTGCGCTTGCTTCTTATTTTCTTTCACGCTTTGCGTATAAATGGGGCAAATACATGTATGCGTTCTTTGTATTTGGGATGCTTATTCCCATTCACGCCACACTTGTACCGATGTTTCTTCTAATGAAAAACCTTGGATTGTTAAATACACACGCGGGTCTCATATTGCCTTACATCGCTTTCAATCTTCCGATCACGATATTTATACTCGTAAGCTTCATGAAGGCTTTTCCAAAGGACATCGAAGAATCAGCGATCATGGATGGCTGTGGTGTGTTTCGAATCTTCTGGTCTATTATTCTACCGATGACAAAACCAGCACTGGCCACAGTGGTTATTTTGAATTTTATCAATAACTGGAACGAGTTCTCCTTTGCGCTCGTATTGATTAACGAAGATGCGCTTAAGACGCTGCCATTAGGATTAGCGAATTTTGCAGGTCAATATACTACAAATTACGGAGCACAGATGGCAGGGCTAACGCTCGCGATTATACCGACCATCATTATTTATATGATTTTAGAAGAGCATCTTGTAAAAGGGATGACAGCTGGCGCAGTGAAAGGATAAGCTTTAAAGTAAACGTCAACATGAGAGGTAGATGACATGAAGCGATTGCTGTCCTTTTCCGGTTGGAAACTTCATTGGAAGTTCTTTTTCATCTTTTTCACCCTTGTATTAGTTCCGATTCTTGCTTTCAGTCTCTATATTTATTCGGAAGCGAATCAGGCGATTCAGCTTCAAGCTGTTAATAATACAAGAGGACATCTCGAGAAAATAGACCAGAATATTTCTGCATTCACTAGTGATATTGAAGATATCTCATCTTACATGATTTATAGCGAAGATATCCGCTCCTTCCTAAGAACGGAAGAGTCGCCCGGTAACCGTACGTATTTAAACGATTTGGAACGCAGAATTACTGGTTTTACTACGTTTCATCTTACGTCTAAATTTTATTTACATTCGATTTCATTGTCATCTGTTAACGGCCATCACCTGGATATGGGCACCCCTCTTAAAGAAAATCAGGAGGACGTCTGGAAAGTGAAGGCGGAGGAGTTTGCTGGCAAACCTTACTGGAGCGATGCTTATAAGATTCGTGACGCGTGGGGGCGTGATCGAAAGGTCGTGAGTTTATTTCGTGTTATCAATGATGTTAATAACGTGTCGCTTCCGCTTGGAATGGTTACGATTCGCTTTGATGCATTAAAATTCTATGAACTGATCGATACTGACTTTAAGAATTTAGAGACGATGTTCGTTTTAAATCACCATGGGCAAGTCGTGATGCATCCAGATGAGGACATGATCGGTAAACCTTATCCTGATGAGAATATTGTAAAAGCTATTATTCGTAACGGTGATAAAAATAGCACACTCCAATATGAGAGAGACGATGTGAACTATACTATTGTTACGCAGCCAGTTGCTGGGGCGGATCTTGTCATCCTTGGGGCAGTTAATGAGAAGAGTGTTGCCGAGGGGATCACTAGTATACAACAGTCGATTTTAATCATGATGATCGCGTTGACACTTTTTGGATTACTCGCGATCTTTGGTTTTTACTACTTTAATATCCGAAGAATCCGTGATTTAACGAGGGAAACTCGACAGTTAGAGCGTGGGGACTTTTCTGCGAATGTATCTGTAGGATCAAGTGATGAAATTGGGTTATTAGGAATGAGGTTTAACAAAATGGTTGAGCGTTTACGCTATTTGATCGACAACGAGTACAAGATGGAGCTAAGAAATCGTGAGTCAGAACTCAAGCTTCTGCAAAGTCAGATCAACCCCCATTTTCTCTACAATACATTGGATATGATTCGCTGGACGGCACGCTTAGAGAAAGCGATGGAGACTAGTAAACTAATTGAACAATTATCGAAGATGTTCAGAATTAGTTTGAATCGGGGGAAACCATGGATCACATTAAAAGACGAGCTTACCTACAGTCAGGGGTATTTAGATTTACAAAAAAGACGTCTTGGGAAAAAACTTCAGTACACCCTTTATTGTGATCATGCCGCGATGGGGTCCATCATGCTAAAGCAAACGATCCAGCCATTAATAGAGAACAGCCTTCATCATGGATTTGAAAATATGAGGACGGAGAGGAAAATCTATATTCGTTGTTTTCGGGACGACCAGGATCTGGTGATCGATGTACTGGATAATGGTAAAGGCTTCGGAGAAGGAACTACGATGGAAAGCATTCAATCTGGATATGCGCTGAAAAATATACAAGATCGGCTACTCATTGCGTTCGGATCAAGAGCTTCTCTGACGATTGAAGACAAACCTTCGCCTGGAGCCTGGGTCAGAGTGAGATTCCCCTATCTTGAAACAGAAGAAGAAATTGAAGTCTGGAAAAGTGCAGGTGAATGATATGAATCTCAAAGTGTTGATCGTTGATGATGAACCAATTATTTGCGAAGGTTTAAAAAATACTGTGCCCTGGGATGAAATGGGGGCTGAAGTGATTGGAGAGGCCTATGACGGTGAAGAAGCACTTGAGGTGATTGAAGCAAATGATGTGGATGTCGTTTTATCCGATGTGAAGATGCCCATTATGGACGGACTTGAACTAGCGGGTGAGGTGTACAAGCGCTATCCATCGATTCGGATGATCATAATCAGTGGATATGATGAATTCGAGTATGCGAAGCAGGCTATGAAACTTGGGATTAAAGATTATTTACTTAAGCCTGTTGATATCGATGAGCTGATGGAATTGATCATCTCCATTAGAAACGAGACCGAACACTTTAAAAAACAAGAGTGGGAAAGTGGCGCCAAGCAGATTCTCTCTTCACTTGCTACAGGTCAGGAGCTGAGTTATTTACCAGGAAGTGTGAAAACAGCAATTTCTGGAGGGATTCAGTTAGTTGGAAGTGAGATTCAACACTTCTCGAATGTTGTAAGTAACTGTTCATCGATGGAAGAAATCGAACTTAAGAAACAATGGATGAAAGAGTTAAGCAAGGCGATGAGTGAAAGAGGGATAAGAAACGTTTCGATCGTAGTGGGAGAAAACAGTCTTCTTACATGCTGTGGAGGAGCTTCCTTCAGTGAGCATAAGAGTCTCCTTGAGCAAACGTCTCGAAAGTTGGGATTCTCGCTAAACCTAACGATCTCTCATGAGGCAAAAACAGCTGATACTCTTCAACGACAGTATTACTTATTAAACGAAGCGATGAAAGCTCAGGCTTTTCATAGTGGTGAGGTGCTTGAAGTGGAAGCTGTTCTTCATCAAGTAAACATCCCTTTTTCACTAGAACCCTTTGAGAAGGATGTGAAACAACTACATAGTGAAGAAGAGTACGAGGATTTTAGTGTGCGTCTTTTACAAACGTTTAAACAAAATCGCTGGTATCTTGAAAATATCGTGCGATCTTTAGAAGATTTCGAGAAAAAAATATTCAAAGAATTTTATCCGGAGATCAATGTGAATCTACATGGCAAATTGAATGTTGGAGTTCATAACTCGTATGAGCAGCTGGGAAAGCTCTTTTATCAAGATCTTATCGCGTATGGAGCCTACCAGGAGACGACGGCAAATGAAGGTTCACGCTGGTTGATCAGGAAAGCGCTTTCTTATATCGAAGAAAATTATGGCCATGATTTGAAAGCTTCTGAGGTAGCGGATGTGATCAATGTTTCTCCTAATTATTTTAGCCAGCTGTTTAAACAGGAGACGGATCTTCACTTTAATGATTACCTACATGAAATTCGAATTGGAGAGGCAAAAGTGCTCTTGAAGGAAACGCCTTATCGTGTATTTGAAATCGCTCAGATGGTAGGATACCGCGACTATAAGTATTTTGTTCATAACTTCAAAAAAGTCTCGTCCATGACGCCTACTCAATATAGAAGTATTATTTTTCAAAAGAGTAAGGCGCATGGAGAAAGGAATGGATTATGAAACTTAGTAGCGAATGGAAATTACAGTGGTTTGAAGCGGGAGAAAAGAATCCGCTCGAATTAGCAGCTCCTTACTATATCGATCATTTTTGGATGACGACAGCTGTACCGGGAGATGTTCATTCTACTCTTATCGATAAGAAGTTAATTAAAGATCCTTTTATCGGTCATAATGACCTGGATTGTCGCTGGGTAGAGGAGAAAGAATGGTGGTATCGTACATCTTTTAGCTGGGACGAGTCTTTGTCTAAAAGTGAGAAGCTTGAACTGGAATTTGAAGGTCTGGATACTTTCGCAACTGTCTATCTGAACGGACTGGAAATAGGAAGTACCGAGAATATGTTTATCGAGCACTCCTTTGACGTGAGTAGAGCGATTAAACAGGGGAAGAATACGCTTGCTGTTCGATTCGATCCAGTGACTGAAGAGGTGGAAGGGAAAGAGCGTGATTATTGGTGTAGCTATGGTAAGGAAAGGATTTGGGCTCGAAAAGCTGCAATGAACTTCGGATGGGACTGGGGGCCGCGACTCGTTACGACTGGTATCTGGAAAGCTGTTCATCTTCACAAGCGAACGAAAGGGAAGTTTGACGGTGTGTTCGCTAAAACCATTAAGGCGAATGAGGAAAAGGCTCTGGTTGAAATTAAAACAGACATCAAGTCCTTTTATCCATTTCATACAGAAAACTTACGAATTGAAGCAGAGCTGCTTACAGCTGATGGTGCAGAGGTATGTTTTGTTAAGTCAAATCTGACGACACTACACCTTGAAATCGATCATCCTACGCTATGGTGGACGCATGATCTTGGTGAACCATATCTTTATGAATTGAACGTGAAGTTGAAAGATGAAGACGGTACCGTGGTGGATGAACATTCTCAGCAGTTTGGCATTAGAACGGTTACTGTTGAGCAAAAACATGAAAATGGGGAGAACCTCTTTGTTTTTAATTTGAATGGTGTTCGCTTATTTGCTAAAGGTGCGAACTGGATACCGGTTCATAGTTTCATAGGTGCAGCGCGGAATGATCGATATTCGAACCAGTTGGAATTAGCGAAAGACGCTCACATGAACATGATGCGAGTATGGGGTGGGGGTATTTATGAAAAAGATATCTTCTACGAAGAGTGTGATCAATTGGGGCTCTTAGTCTGGCAGGACTTTATGTTCGCTAATGCGCTTTATCCAGATTATAACGAAAACTTCATGGAGAATGTACGAAATGAAGTAAGTAAGGTTGTGAAGCGTTTAAGAAAGCATACGTGTCTAGCTCTATGGTGCGGAAATAATGAAATTGATTGGATCTATGATCGTAAACATTCCGATGGTGAGATCAAGACTCCTTTCTATGGTGAACAAATTTATCATAGCCTTATCCCGGAAATACTGAAGAAGCTGGATAACACCCGTCTTTATTGGCCGAGTTCACCATTTGGAGGAAATGATCTGGACGCTGAGGAAATGGGAGATCGTCATAACTGGCAAGTCTGGCATGGAAATGTTGAACCAAGAAAAAAAGGGGAGGCTGTTGTTCAGGACATTTCTCTTGAAGGTGTTTCATTTAAGAATTATAAGAAAGACTACACTCGTTTTTCGAGCGAATTTGGAATGCATGCATCTTCTAACCAGTTCACATTAAAAAGCTACATTCCTGAAGGTGAATTTTATTGGAAAAGTGATGAAATGTCTTATCGAAATAAGGACCATTTTCATGAAAAAGGAATACTCCTTATGGAAGGTTATACTGGCGTACCGGAAACGATCGATGAGTATATGAATTACTCTATGTTGACTCAGGCAGAAGGACTAAAGTATGGAATCGAGCACTATAGAAGGCAGAAACCATTTACAGCTGGCGCATTAATCTGGCAGCTTAATGATTGCTGGCCAGGTACAAGCTGGTCGATGATCGATTATGAGCTCCTACCGAAGGCTTCCTATTATTATGCTAAGAAATTCTTTGCTCCTGTTATGGCGGTAATTGATCATGATCCAGGAGAGTCATTAAAACTCTCTGTTATAAATGATCGGCTGACTTCTATTAAAGATTCACTTAACGTTGACGTAGTAGGATTTAATGGGGAAGTGGTTTTCTCAAGATCACTCGACTTTTCAGTGGAAAGCAATTCGGTAACAGAATTAGCTGTCTTAACTGAAGAAGAAGTGCTAAATGGTGCATCTGCTTCTGAAGTAATTGTTAGAGCGTATGCAGCGACTGGCTCTTTCGAAGAAAATCGTTACTATTTAAGAGATTATAAAGACATGAACTATCCTGCTGCTGTAGTGGAGATTGAAAATAACGAGGCCGAGAACACGCTAACGCTAAGCTCACGAGAGCTAGCGAGGTTCGTGAAAGTGGACTTTAATCAAAGCGGCGTAACGTGCTCAGATAACTTTTTTGATCTTCTACCTGGGGAATCCAAAACGATCAATCTCCGTCAATTGAATGGAGAGGCGATTCAGTTTGAAGGGATTTCCGTGAGTTCTATGAATAGCAGAAAGACAATACCCGTTAAAGAACTTCAGAGATAATGTATTGACTCCCCCCTAGAACTAACAGGTCGGGTGAGGTTCTTTTAATACGAGAGGAGAGAGAGAAGTTGGCAAACATCACTCTTCAGCTTTATTCACTGAAAGAAGAAGCCGAAAAAAATTTTCTTGGCATGATCGAACGTGTTGGTGATATGGGATACGATGGCGTCCAATTTGCGGGTTTTTTTGATGCCTCAGCAGAACAAGTTCGTGAAAGCTTAGATAAGAAGGGATTAAAGCGTGCCGGTTCACATGTGGGCATTCATCAGCTAGGAGAAGAGCGACTTGAGGAACTCTTCTCCTATCATGAAGCGATCGGTGAGCATTTACTGATTTGTCCTGCCTTACCGGAAGAAATGAGGAAAACAGCCGATGACTATAAGCGTTCGGCTGAAAAGCTAAACCGTATAGGCGAAAGCTGTAAGAATGCAGGATTTGAATTTGGTTATCATAACCACGCTTTTGAGTTTACGGATATGGGCGAAGGTACTGGCTTCGATCTTTTGTTTAAAGAAACATCCAAAGATCTAGTGAAAATGGAATTGGATTGTTATTGGGCAGCCTATTCGAGTCATGATCCTCTTCAAATCATTCAGACTTACCAAGATCGAATCGTCTCGTTGCATATTAAAGATATGATAGGAGATGGCACGAAAAGGTCAACTGAAGTAGGTAAAGGAATGATTGATTATCCTGGGCTGATGCGTGAAGCGGATAAGGTCAACATCGATTGGTTCACTGTAGAACAAGAGAAATTCGACGGGAACCCATATGATAGTCTTGTAGAAAACTTGGGAGCATTGAAGCGCTTTTCTACTAATGAAAGAGGTGGGACAGGTTGAAAATGATGTTCAGATGGTTCGGTGAAGGAAATGATACGGTGCCATTGCGCTATATCAAACAAATCCCTGGTACTGAAGGAATCGTTTGGGCACTGCATGATCTCCCTGCTGGAGAAGAATGGCCTATGGAAAAGATAGAGGCAGTGAGAAAACAGGCCGTTGATAGCGGATTATCTAATGAAGTTGTAGAAAGTGTCAATGTACATGAGGCGATCAAATTAGGTCATTCCGATCGAGACTACTATATTGAAAACTATAAAAAGACGATAGAAAAGTTAGCAAGCGTTGGGGTGAAAGTGATTTGCTACAATTTCATGCCTGTGTTTGACTGGTTTCGAACCGATTTAAAAAAACGGTTAAAGGATGGGTCGACGGCTCTTTTCTATGAGCATGAGAAAGTAACTAATATGAATGTAAGGCAGATCGTTAAGCAGAATGCGGATGATCTTGATTTTCACATGCCCGGTTGGGAACCCGAGCGCTTAGGAGAATTATCCACTCTGCTTGATTCCTATCAGGGCATTACAGAGGAAGATCTTTTTAGCAATTTGCATTATTTTCTTAATGCGATTATTCCTACGGCAGAAGCAAATGGCGTGAAAATGGCGATTCATCCGGATGATCCGCCTTGGTCTATCTTCGGTTTGCCGAGGATTATCACGAATCGAGAAAATATATCTCGCATGCTGAAGATGGTCGACAGTGCCTCGAACTGCCTGACATTTTGTAGTGGCTCTCTTGGAGCGAATCCAAAGAATCATCCCGGCAAAATAGTGAGAGAGTTTGCTGATCGAATTGCGTTCGCACATATCCGCAATGTGAAAACCGAGGACAACGGAGACTTTATAGAGGCTTCCCATCGAACTCAAGATGGATCTATTGATATTTATGATGTAGTAAAGGCTCTTCATGAGAGTGGCTATAAAGGGTACGTGCGTCCGGATCATGGGAGACATATATGGGATGAAGTTTGTCGCCCTGGTTATGGTTTATATGACCGAGCACTTGGAATCATGTATTTGCTTGGAGTTTGGGATTCATTAAACCGTATTCCGAGTTTAAAAGAGAAATGAAATTTATTTACAACAAAATAGATGGAGAGGCTTGCATACAAAGTAGCTAAAAAATTCAAACATCATACCGCTTATTTCACATGGAGGGAGAGACAATAATAAAGTCCTCTTTTTTTTGAACATTCGTTTCGAATTTTTATTCGGTGTCATTATGATTGAATCAAAAATATAAAAAAGGGAGAGTTTCTGATGATTAAAGTTTCGCATCATTCAACTGTAAAAGAAGAAAAGGCGGTATTGTCAGATTGGAAATTCAGACAGACTGAAGGAGAGGAATGGCTTCCAGCAAAAGTTCCAGGATGTGTCCATACCGATCTATTAAAGAACAATCTTATTTCAGATCCTTTTTACGGTGAAAATGAACTGGATCTGCAGTGGATCGATAAAAAAGATTGGGAATATGAGACTTCCTTCGACGTACCTGCAGAACTGCTGAATAAAAATCAGATCGAAATCGTGTTCGATGGTCTGGATACTTATGCGGAGGTCTTTCTTAATGATGAACATCTACTATCTGCCGACAATATGTTTCGTTCATGGAAAGCAAATGTAAAGCCGTTCGTCAAAGAAAAGGGAAACGTACTTCGGATTCATTTCAAATCTCCGATCCAAACGGATCTTGAAAAGCTCGAAAAACAGGGGTATAACTTTCCGGCCGTTAATGACCATTCTGAAGATGGCGGTGTAGGCGATAAGAACTTAAGTGTGTTTGCTAGAAAAGCGCCGTATCACTATGGATGGGATTGGGGTCCTCGCTTTGTTACGAGCGGAATCTGGAAGGACGTTCATCTTCGCGGATGGTCTGAAGCTAGAATAGAAGACTTGTCGATTTTTCAGAAAAATGTAACCGCTTCAGAGGCTGATTTGACTGCTCTTGTAGAGATTGAGGCTGAGGAAGAAGGAGAACGAGAACTAAGAATTCAAACTGAAGAAATCGAGCTGATTCAAACCGTACAATTACAGAGTGGCATGAATGAAGTAAGTTTAGATATGAAAGTTCAGGATCCGAAGCTATGGTGGTCACGGGGACTTGGCGATCAGAATATGTATGAGTTCATAGCTGAAATTAGAAAAGACGGATCTCTTGTTGCTGGGAAAACAACGCGAACTGGTTTACGATCGATTAAGGTGATTAGAGAAAAAGACGATGAAGGAAAATCATTCTATATCGAGTTAAATGGTGTTCCGGTATTTGCGAAAGGTGCAAACCATATTCCGAATGATAGTTTTGTAACTGAAGTTACGCTTGAACGATACCGACATGAAATCCAAAGTGCAGTTGAAAGTAATATGAATATGCTTCGGATCTGGGGCGGAGGTATTTACGAATACGATGCGTTTTATGAGCTATGCGATGAATATGGAATTCTTGTCTGGCAGGATTTCATGTTTGCTTGCAGCATGTACCCGGGTGATGAAGCATTTCTAAAGAATGTGAAAGCTGAAGCGATAGAGAACGTGAAGCGACTTCGCAATCATCCGAGTATCGCACTCTGGTGTGGGAATAACGAGATCGATACTGCCTGGTCTGCCTATGATGAAGATGGTGGTTGGGGATGGAAACAGCAGTATTCTAAACCGATCCAGGATGAAATCTGGCAAGCGTATGAAGATGTTTTTCATACCATTCTACCTGAAGCGGTAGAGAACCATATGCCAGGTGTCTACTACTGGCCATCTTCACCGATGAGTGATTGGACAGGTGATAGTCGTCAGCATACTAGCAATACATCTACTAGTGGAGATATTCATTATTGGGATGTCTGGCATGGTTTAAAGCCTTTCGAAGAGTATAATCACCATGTTGGTCGTTTTATGAGTGAATACGGTTTTCAATCGTTTCCGGAACTGAAGACTGTGGAATCATACGCTGGAGAAGGAGATATGGCTCTCGATTCTAAGGTCATGCTGCACCATCAGAAAAATGGGCGAGGAAATTATTTAATCAAAGAATACATGGAGACCTATCTCCCAGAGCCTAAAGATTTCCCCTCATTTCTTTATATGAGTCATGTTCTTCAAGCAGAAGGAATCAAGACAGCAATTGAAGCTCACCGAAGAAAGAAACCTTACTGTATGGGAACTCTGTACTGGCAAATGAATGATTGCTGGCCAGTGGCATCATGGTCAAGCATGGATTATTACGGTAACTGGAAAGCTCTTCAATATTATGTGAAGCGAAGTTTCCAGGATATAACGCTCTCAATAGATGGTACTAATCGCACCAAAATAGATATTCATATTATTTCAGAT
The DNA here is from genome assembly GCF_015234585.1 of Pseudalkalibacillus hwajinpoensis. NCBI lineage: Bacteria > Bacillati > Bacillota > Bacilli > Caryophanales > Guptibacillaceae > Guptibacillus > Guptibacillus hwajinpoensis. The sequence continues at coordinate 38,138 of NZ_JADFCM010000009.1, read as the reverse complement.
ATATTAAGTGAAATGAAGGGTTCGATTCGCATGAGTTTGTCGACTTTCGATGGAACGTTGCTTCGTGAATGGAATGAGTCATTCGCATTAAAAAGCAACTCTGCAACTAATTTTGTTACATTAGAGACTGAAGAAGTAATTGAGAATCGTGACCCTAATAACATAGTGTTCAAAGCTGAACTTGAATTAGAAGGTGAAATCATAGATGCAAAATATCATTATTTTACATCAGTGAAAAACCTTTCACTTTGTAAACCTAATTTAAAAATAGAAGAGGTTTCCACATCTTCAGGGAAGCACTACACTTTGGAAACAAATACACTTGCTAAGCAGGTATATGTAACAAGTGATTTGGAAGGAATCTTTACGGATAATTACTTTGATCTCATACCTGGAGAGCAAAAAAGAATTGAATTTCTAACTCGATCAAAAGATCAAGGTTTTACAAAAGGGATTGCGGAGGGAATAAAAGTTCATTCGATGTCCGATTTTATAAAAGAATAGGAGTGATTATACAACCCTTTATATACTAATGTGTATGGAGGGTTCTTTATTGTAGTGATTTTCTCCTCTTACTTTTCTTTTGCTATAATTCTTATAGGTACTAAGTCGACCATCTAAAGTAGGTGAGAACATGAATGAAAGACAAAAAAAGTTAATGTGTATTCTTTTGGAGACTAGTGGAGAATTTTCCCTTGTTAAAGATTTGTCTGTGCGTCTGAGTTGCTCAGATAAAACGATAAGGAATGATCTTGATGTCATACAACCTTATATAAGAAAAGAAACAGGTGGCTCACTGATTCGGAAAACAGGACTTGGAATTCAACTAGTGATAGAGAATGAAGAACGTGATTGGCTTTATCAGAAGTTTTCGTATGAAAGTAGCCATGCTGACGAGTTGTCCCAAAGTGAAAGGTTGCTTGAACTTGCATATAAGCTATTAACAGTTAAAGGACCGATGACATTACAAAACCTTTCCACCAGTCATTTTATTACTCGCTCTGTTCTTAAGAAAGATCTTGAACAAATCAATCAGTGGTTAAAGACCATGAATTTAACATTACATTCAAGACAAAAAGTAGGAGTAATGATCGAAGGGAAAGAGCGGTTGCGTCGAAGCGCGCTTGTTAATCTAGGTAAGCTTGTACAAAATGAGGCACTTATTCGTCCGTTCTTGAAGAAGCAGTTCACGTTATATGAAATAGAGCTTGTTGAGAAGGAATTAAGAAATCTGCAAAACGAGCACTCGATTACTTATACCGATGAATCTTTCGAAAATCTTCTTTATCATACCCTTTTTATTATTAAAAGAACAAAACTGCGTCAATCGATTCAAGTTACGGATAAGGAAGAAAAACAAATTAAAGAGTATGAAGAGTATGAGTGGTCAAAAGCACTTCTTAAAAAGCTGGGCATCGTCTTTGTCGCCCATTTCCCGGTAGGTGAAGTTGCTTACCTTGCCCTTCATTTGATAGGGGCTAAACGCACTGGTGTTTCGATCATACGAGAGCCAGAGGTGGAGAGAATTGGATTAGCGTTAATCAATGAAATGACTGAAATGACGAATCTGTCTTTTAATGCTGACGCTAACCTTATGGAAGGCCTTCGCGTGCATCTGTATGCTGCTCTAAACCGCATACAGTATGGGCTGTCTGTGTCTAATCCCATGCTTCAAGAAATTAAGAGGATGTATCCCTATTTGTTTGATTTATTAATCCAAATAACAGTAGAAATGCAGGATAAGTGGAAATTATCGATTCCAGAAGATGAAATAGCTTATTTAACCCTTCATTTTGAAGCCGCAGTTGAGCGATTACAATCAAATCGTGGAGAAAAGAAGAGTGTGGTGATTGTTTGTCATTTAGGTGTTGGAATGTCTCAGTTGCTACAAACAAAGCTTGAACGGAAATTCTCTTCTTTAATAATTTTAAACTGTATCGGACGTACGGCTTTACATGATTTTCTTACTCAACATCAGGTGGATTTTATCATTTCTACAGTCGAGATGGAGCCTCAGTCTATACCGCATATTGTCATTTCACCACTACTTAATACTGAGGAGGAAAGTAAGTTAGAATCCTTTTTAGGAGAAATGGATCAAGCGAACCGTGAAGAAAGGCGGAATGCCGTATTTTCTAATTACCTTCAGTCGGATCTTGTGTTCGTTCAGCACGATGGAAATCATCGATATAAAGTAATTGAAGTTCTCTCGAATGCATTGTATGAGAAGGGATTTGTAGAAAAGGAATACGTGCATCAAGCTCTTATAAGAGAACGAACATCTTCTACCGCAATTGGTTCTGGTATCGCGATTCCACATGGTAACCCTAACTTTATACATACACCAGGTATAGCAGTGGCTGTCTTGAAAGAGCCGATTGAATGGGGCGAAGAACGAGTTAATTTAGTATTTTTATTAGCCCTTGGAAATCAAGGGGGCGGAGTTACTCGCGAATTATTCAGGGAGATTTCTTCAATTAGTGAGCAACCTCTTTTCTTAAAAAAGTTAACAGAACAAACAAGTGCAAATGCTTTTATTAATTGTTTGGAAACGAATGCAATCGAAAAATAAAATCAACTTTACCGAAAGCTCCGGTAAAATATAGCTCCTTTTTCTTTCTAATCTTACGTTACTATTTATGTAAGCGATTACGATTGAAGAGGGGGAATAAGAAATGAAACTGTTAGCGATTACATCGTGTCCAAATGGGATTGCGCACACTTATATGGCAGCTGAAAATCTTCAAAAAGCAGCCGATAAGTTAGGTGTTGAAATGAAAGTTGAAACTCAAGGATCAATTGGAGTAGAGAATGAGTTTTCTGAGAAAGACATCGAGGAAGCCGATGGCATTATTATTGCGGCAGATAAAACGGTTGAGAAAGGACGTTTTATTGGTAAAAAAGTTCTCATAGTTGGGGTTCAAGATGGGATACGTAGGCCGGAGCAGTTAATTAACAAGCACCAAAATGGAGAGGTGCCTGTTTTTCATTCAGACGGTAAAGCAGCTAATGAGTTTAAGAAGGAAAAGAAGGATAAGCAAAATCCCATTTATCGCCACCTTATGAATGGTGTATCTTACATGATTCCTTTTATCGTTGTAGGAGGATTATTAATTGCAATTGCCTTAACCATAGGAGGAAAGCCGACAGAGAGTGGTCTTGTTATTCCTGAAGATTCATTTTGGAAAACGATTGAACAATTAGGGGGAGCATCGTTCACATTCATGATCCCTATCCTTGCAGGTTTTATTGCCTATAGTATTGCTGACAGACCTGGACTTGCGCCTGGTGTCATTGGTGGTTACATTGCTGCTAACGGAAGCTTTTATGGAAGCGAGGCTGGAGCTGGTTTCATTGGTGGTATGATCGCTGGTTTTTTAGCGGGTTATGTAGCACTTGCTATTAAGCGAATTAAAGTACCTAAGGCAGTACAACCAATCATGCCGATTATTATTATACCTGTTTTTTCATCGCTCATTGTGGGATTAGTATTCGTTTATATTGTAGGTGCGCCAGTTGCGCAAGTATTTGAATCATTAACGAACTGGTTAGCAGGTATGCAAGGAACAAGTTCGATTCTTCTTGCGGTCATCCTTGGAGCGATGATCTCCTTTGATATGGGAGGACCTGTTAATAAAGTTGCTTTCTTATTCGGAGCTGCAATGATTGGAGAAGGAAATTATGAAATTATGGGGCCTATCGCGGCCGCTATCTGTATCCCTCCAATCGGGATGGGACTGGCAACATTTCTTAAGAAGAAAAAATATGAAGAAGCTGAGAGAGAAACTGGTAAAGCATCTTTTACTATGGGATTATTCGGTATTACGGAGGGAGCCATTCCGTTTGCTGCTCAGGATCCGATTCGAGTGATTCCGAGTATTATGGCAGGGTCAATTACGGGATCCGTTATAGCGATGATAGGTAATGTGGGAGATCGCGTTGCTCATGGTGGGCCGATCGTAGCCGTCTTAGGAGCAGTTGATAACGTATTGATGTTTTTCATAGCGGTTATTGTAGGGGCATTCGTAACAGCTATTCTCGTTAACCTTTTGAAAAAAGATGCCGTTGTAGAGGTAGCTGGAGTTGGGATGGAAATCAGTAGTGAAGAACTAGTGGAGGAGGAGCCTGTTCAAAGTATGGGAGCGACTCAATCTACTACCGAGGAGATTTCAAAGCTTACAGATATTACAAATGAAAGACTTATCGATATTGATTTAAAAGGGTCAAATCGAGATGCTGTGATCGATGAGATGATTGCGAAATTAGAAGAAGATGGCGTTCTTAATTCAAGCAAGGAATTTAGAGAAGCAATCCTTAGCCGTGAGAATGAAAGTTCAACTGGCATCGGAATGAATATCGCGATTCCACATGGAAAATCTTCCGCTGTACGTAAGCCAAGCGTGGTCTTTGGATTGAAACAAGAAGGAATTGATTGGAACAGTTTAGATGGCACAGAAGCTCGATTAATCTTTATGATTGCTGTCCCTAAAGAGAGCGAAGGGGATGCTCACTTAAAGATTCTCCAAATGCTTTCACGACAATTAATGGATGATCAATTTAGAGAAAAGCTTCTAACAGTTCAATCAACGAAAGAAGCTTATCAACTATTAGAACAAATTAAATAAACGTTTAATTAAGAATAGAGTGTGAACCTAATAAAGGTTCGCACTTTATTTTTTGCTAGATAGAGGAGAATTTCGAAACCTGTCGAATGTTTAAATTTGGAATGAAATGATAAACGGGGAGAGTGAAATCTCGAGATAAGTATTCATGTTAAGCTAACTGTATTAGCTGAATTAAGAAACAACTTTCACAGCAAAGAAGGAGTCAAACATGACAAAGATTTGGTTTAATAGATGGTTTACTACTGTGGCACATTACATAGAGTTAATTCGACAAAACGAAGATGGAGCAGAATTTGAAGTGTATGGTTCACACCCGAACGAAGATGCTTTGTATTTACAGTATTGCGATCATTCTTTTGTTGAACCTGATATTAGTGGCGATGCGTACGTTGCGTATTGTCTACAAGTTTGTGCTGAAAAGAACATCGATTTGTTCATACCTCGTAAAGAAAATGTCCTCATCTCGAAAAATCTTTCGAAATTCCACAGCATCGGTGTAAAAGTTCTCGTATGTGACGCAGAATTAATGGCTCTTATGGATAATAAAGCGGCTATGTACCAATCCATTCTTACAAAGGAAGCAGAGAAAAAGACATCGCTCGTTCCTATTCCAGATTACGCAGTTGTTACCAATGTAGAAGAATTCAAAAAAACTTATCATCATCTTCGTAAAAAAGGTCATACTGTCTGTTTTAAACCTGTGATAGGTGAAGGCGCCAATGGCTTTCGGGTTATTAGTGAAGGGCAGGAAACGATTGAAGAACTTCTTACGGGTGGGATATCTAGAAGAATTTCAATTGAGCATGCTTGCTCTATTTTAAGTCAAAAAGATTCGTTCCCAGAATTAATGGTCTTAGAGTACTTAGATGGTTATGAGTATAGCATCGACTGTCTTGCGTATGATGGAGAGCTGCATCTTGCTATCCCTCGTAAGAAAGTTGGGGGAAGAGTAAGAGAACTTGAGAACAATGAAGAGCTACTAGAGATTGCACGAGCTATACACAAGGAATATAACATTGATTACATCTCAAATATTCAAGTTAAGTTCAGCAATGGAATTCCAAAGCTTCTTGAAATTAACCCAAGGATGGCTGGGGGATTAAATATTAGCTGCTTATCGGGCGTAAACATCCCGTACGAAGCGATTAAACTGTTGCAAAATGGTGGTAATCCGTTCCTTAATTTAAATCCAGAAATGGGTATTCGCGCTAGCCATATAGAAAAAGAAGTTGTTCTTTCTTAATTTATGGGAGGTACTCTGATGAGTATTACATTAATGAAGAAAAACGCTGGTATTGTTTTAAAGAAAAAGAATTTAGATCAAGTTGTAGCTAGAGTAGGTCTTGTCCTTGATATTAGCGGTTCAATGCGGAAATTATACAAAGAAGGTGTCGTTCAAAAAGTCGTCGAGCGTGTTCTTGCAGTCGCAAGTCAATTCGATGATGATGGTTCACTAGATGTATGGGTATACGATAATGAGTTTAGTCGATTAAAGCCTGTAACAGAATTTGATTTCGAAGGATACGTGGATCGTCAAATTCTTTCGAACGATCTCGTTCATAAATTTGGCCGAAATGATGAACCTCTTGTTATGGAAGATGTCATTAGTAAATACGTCGAAGAAGATCCATCGAAAGAACCGGTGTTCATTGTGTTTATTAATGATGGGGGCTGTAAACGTGGAATTAAGAAAGCCATTGTCGAATCTTCAAACCAACCTCTTTTTTGGCAGTTTATTGGTATAGGAGATTCAAACTTCGATGTATTAGAGAATTTGGACACAATGACGGGACGGTTCATTGATAACGCCAACTTCTTCCATATAGAAGATATTGACCGGACAAGTGATGAAGTGTTGTACAATAATCTTCTAAATGAATTTCCTGATTGGTTGAAGGAAGCAAAAGATAAAAGAGTTATTCAGTAAGTAGCTAGTTCCCTATGTTAACAGAATCGACAAAATTCTTTCATATTATCATCGTTGCTCAATGGTTAAAGGATTCATTTTAGCTGAAAATATGTTAGTTTTAAATAGAAAGAATCAATTTTTCTTGTTAAAAACAATTTTTTTGTTGAAACATGAAACTTTCTGAATCTAGGCACGTATTACAGAATAGGCAGTTAACTATTAAACTTAACACGCACCATCTCATATTTAACTTAAATCTACTAACAGGAGTGAAACGATTTGACAATTTCTTTGCAGAAAGGTCAACGAATTGACTTAACAAAAGGAAATGCCGGCTTATCGAAAATTATGGTTGGCCTTGGTTGGGATCCAGTTGAGCAAAAGAAAGGTGGTCTTCTAGGCGGTCTTTTTGGAGGCGGAAGCGGCGGCGCTAACGTTGACTGTGATGCTTCTCTCCTTATGCTTGAGGACGACAAATTAACTTCTAAAAAAGATTTAATTTACTTCGGTAACTTAAAAAGCGCATGTGGAAGTATCAATCATACTGGTGATAACCTGACTGGTGCTGGAGACGGTGATGACGAGCAAATTATGGTTGATCTCGGGAAGGTGCCACAGCGCATTACGAAACTCGTTTTTGTAGTAAATATCTATGATGCTGTGAAACGCAAACAGGATTTTGGTATGATTCAAAATGCGTTTATTCGCGTAGTAAACCAGTCGAATCAAGAAGAAATGATTAAATTTAATCTAACAGATAACTATTCTGGTAAGACAAGCCTCTTTGTAGCAGAAATCTATCGCCACGGCAGTGAATGGAAATTTGCCGCGATTGGTAATGGAACGAACGATGCGGGCTTAAGCGACATTGCAAAAAAATATTAAACTACTAAAATTCTAAAGGGGTTGACGAGCATGGCTGTATCATTATCTAAAGGACAAAAAGTAGATTTAACAAAAACAAATCCAGGTCTATCAAAGGTTATTGTAGGACTTGGATGGGACACAAATAAATACGATGGCGGAAATGACTTTGACCTTGACGCAAGTATCTTCCTATTAGACAGCACTGGTAAGTGTTCTTCTGATAAAGATTTTGTTTTCTATAATCAAACAGAAGGTGGCGGCGGTTCGGTTGTTCATACAGGCGATAACCGTACTGGTGAAGGAGAAGGAGATGACGAACAAGTAAAAGTTCATCTTCATGATGTTCCAGCTGAAATTGAGAAAATTTCTTTCGTCATTACGATACATGATGCTGAAGCGCGTAATCAGAATTTCGGACAAGTATCTAATGCATTTGTACGCATCCTAAATGAAGATTCAAACGAAGAGCTCATTCGTTATGATCTTGGAGAAGATTTCTCAATTGAAACAGCGATTATTGTTGGAGAACTTTACCGTCATAACGGCGAATGGAAATTCTCTGCAGTAGGATCTGGTTATCAGGGAGGACTTGCTAGAATCGCAACTGATTTTGGTTTACAAGTCGGATAAACTCTTCTTTTTTGGCAAGAGGGATGCCTCCCTCTTGCCATTCCAATATAAACGCGAATTGGGGGATCACATTGGGAATTCAACTATCTAAAGGACAGAGAATTGATTTAACAAAGACAAATCCAGGACTCGTTAAAGGACTTATTGGACTTGGTTGGGACACGAACAAATACCAGGGAGGCTCTGACTTTGATCTAGATGCATCGGCATTTTTAGTTGATGCAAATAATCGTTGTCAGGACGATCTGGATTTTATTTTTTATAACAACTTAGAGCATCCAAGTAAATCAGTCATTCATACAGGTGATAACCGAACAGGTGAAGGTGATGGAGATGATGAACAGCTGATCGTCGACTTCTCAAAAATTCCTGCGCATGTTGATAAAATTGGGATCACCGTCACCATACATGATGCTGAAGCACGTCACCAAAACTTTGGACAAGTATCAAACGCATTTGTTCGTCTTGCGGATGAATCTTCTGGAGAAGAGCTATTGCGATTTGACCTTGGCGAAGATTTTTCAATTGAAACAGCCGTCGTCGTTTGTGAACTATATCGACACGGTAACGAATGGAAATTCAATGCAATAGGTAGCGGGTTCTCAGGTGGACTTGCATCCCTTTGTAAAAATTATGGCCTTGAGGTTTAAGGCTTAGCTAGTTGACATTAGGAGGAAACATCAAGTGGAAATCTTACAAGAAATTCTAAACACATATGCCTCTTTCTTTGATTGGGAAATGTGGGGAGAAGTTTTAACTGACCCTGTTTCATGGGGACTTATCGGTACGCTGGTACTTTTAGAAGGGCTGCTATCAGCTGATAACGCACTAGTACTTGCCGTTATGGTTAAACACCTTCCACCCGAAAAGCGAAGAAAAGCTCTTACTTACGGTTTAATAGGAGCCTATTTCTTCCGTTTCTTATTTATCGGAATTGGGTTATATCTGATTAAGTTCTGGTGGATTAAGGTCTTTGGTGCTGCTTACCTTGCCTGGATTGTTATTCAACACTTCAGAAGTAAAGGTGAAGAAGAAGGTTCAGATGGAATGAAAAAGGACAGCTGGCTCGTTCGTACTTTCGGTATATTCTGGGCTACTGTTATTTCAGTAGAGTTAATGGACATTGCGTTCTCAGCTGATAGTATCCTAGCTGCTCTAGCCATTTCCGAAGAAGTTTGGGTCCTGTTACTTGGAGGAATGATTGGTATTCTTCTTATGAGAACGGTAGCTGGAGTTTTCCTTAAGTTAATCGAAAAAGTACCTGAAATGGAAAATACAGCATTTGTATTGATCGCGATAATTTCATTAAAAATGTTCTTAAGCGTGTTCCATATTGAAATCCCGCACGTTGCTTTCTTTGGTATTATCGTGCTTGCCTTCCTTGGAACGTTTGTTGTTCATTACATTAACAATAAAAATCGACAATACGCTGAAGAAACAGCATCAGCAAAAGAGAACGAATAATATAAAGAGGAGGAGACGCGGGTGCTCTCCTTCTTTTTTATACAATGAAACTTTCAATTTAGTAAAAATAGAAGCTAATATAACCTAATAATTAGGACTTAGGGGGTGAAGACGCTGGAATATTTTAAATATCTATCAGAAATGCAAAAGGAGCAAATTTTCTATAAAAAACCAACACCTATTAATAAACATATAGATCGTGAACAGCTATCGTATGCGGTTGGTGCTGCTTTGTATATGCCTGCGATTCGAAAAGATATTGCTGAGATCGTGATCCAAGGCAAGTACCAAGAATTGACTACGATTGTGCTTGATCTTGAAGATGCAATTGGGGACAACTGTGTGGATGAGGCGATCGATCAGACGGTAGAGCACCTTTCCTCTATCGCGCAAGCTATGAATGATCGTCAATTGTGTTGGGAGACACTGCCCCTACTGTTCATTCGTGTCCGGTCAGCTGAGCAGTTAAACGAAGTGGCAAATAAATTAGGTGCTTCTATTCACTATTTGACAGGTTTTGTGTTTCCTAAATTCTCCTCTAAGAATGGTGGAGAGTATTTACATACTCTCAAAAAAGTAGAACGAACGGCAGGTGCTCTTCTATATGGCATGCCGATTTTAGAGTCACCAGAGCTTTTCTATAAGGAATCACGCTATACAGAATTCCAACGCATATCTTTGCTGTTAAAAGAATACGAATCCTCTATTCTTAACGTCCGTATAGGAGCAACTGATCTATGTGGACTTTATGGAATCCGCCGCAGTGCCCAATCAACAATATACGATATATCGATAATGAGAGACTTTATATCTGATGTCGTCAATTATTTTGGTAGAACCTTTGTTATCTCGGGTCCTGTATGGGAGTATTTTAATAGCAGAAGAGAAGTAAGTGCCCATGCGAATGAAACCATACTGGACTATAACACAGGACTGTTGAACGAGACGCTGCTTGATTTGACGAATGGGCTAATTGGTAAAACTGTCATCCACCCTACTCATATGAAAGTCGTACAGTGTGTAAATATTGTATCGAAAGAAGAATATCTTGATGCACTTAGCATTTTGGATCACGTAAGTGGGGATGTAGGCGTGCTAAAAAGCGAATCACATAATAAGATGAATGAGATTAAACCGCATTATAAGTGGGCGATGAAGATCATTACGAAATCGAATATATACGGGGTGTATCATGACAAGTACAATTTCATCAAAATGCTTACCGAAACAGTACCATTTTCAGATCCTGTCGGATATGAGCGTTAACTTAGAGGTTACTCAAAATAAATTGAACATACCGGTTGAGGAATTTTTTCAAATGGCAGCTAGAATTAATAAAAAAAGAGGTTTTTTGTTTGTTAGCAAAATGCTTGGCAAGCATATTCCGGTTCATCCTCATAAATCGCTACTTGCCTCAGGACTCTTAGCAATCACTTATTATGAGAGCGTGACAGGAGAGTCCATCGATTATTTATCAGAAGTAAGAGATGGGTTTTTAAGCGACCACCTGGAAGAAGTTAAGAAATCGTACGAGCAATTGCTAAACAATCCTCTCTATCTTGAGGAACCACCAATAGTAATTGGATTTGCTGAAACGGCTACAGCTCTCGGACATGCTGTATTTGATAGCTTTCAAGAAGGATACTATATTCATACAACAAGAGAAAATGTAAGTGATTTAGATCCAGAATTTAACTTTAAAGAAGAGCATTCTCATGCTGTGGATCAACGGTGTTATGCAGATCGGTCTATTCTAATGAAGTCTAATCCTGTTGTATTAGTAGATGATGAAATAACAACTGGGAAGACTTGTCTAAATATCATCAGGGAACTCCACGCCAACTATCCTCGCAAACATTATGCTGTTCTTTCTCTATTAGACTGGCGATCTGTTGAACATATGGAACAATATAAAGCATTAGAAATGGAACTCGGGATTACAATTAGCGTTGTTTCTTTGCTTAAAGGAACTATTAAATTCGAAGGAAAGCCTCTTGAGCATCCGATTCATGACTTTCAATCAAGTCGATATCTTAGTGATGTAGCCGAGATTAATCGCATTGATTTATCATCTTGTTTCGATTCACGTAATGAAAATGACTATTTAACTTATAGCGGTAGGTTTGGAATTAATGGAGCGGATAAGGCGAAGATAGAGGATTCATGTCAGAAAGCATCGAATCTCTTAAAGAAAGAATCACTCGAAGGGAAGACTCTATGCCTTGGCACTGGGGAGTTTATGTATATCCCAATGAAAATTGCCTCTTATCTAAATGGTGAGGTGTATTATCATTCCACGACAAGAAGTCCGATACAGCCGGTAGATATTGAAGGATATGCGATATCAAATGGATTCACATTTCAGAATCCAGAAGATCAACAAATTCAGCATTACGTCTACAACATTCTTAAAGGTGAATATGAGCAAGCTTTTCTCTTTTTTGAAAAAAGTGTCCCAGATGCTGACCTTAAAGAAATTATAGCAATATTAGAAGAACGGGATATAAAAACGATTCATATTGTAACGTGTTCTTGAAGAGAGGGATGAACAAATTGACTGTACAGACTACCAAAATGGGAAGTTATCCTGATCAAGATGTAACTTTCCTTCTAAAAGATTTATCAGACATCACAATGGAAAAAAGTACGATGGAGAGAGAACAGGCAATTCAGAAAGGTACACACTATTCTGAGATGCTTCCTATTGAGTATAAGCCGACAGATGAATATATGAAATTGTTCTATACTTCACTCGAAGAGGCGAAGCACAAAGTGGCTGTAGCAGTAGGGATTGTTGCTGAACAGCTTGTGGCGGAAAGAGGCTTTCAAACAGTACTTGTTTCGCTTGCTAGAGCAGGCACGCCAATAGGTGTATTAATCAAGCGTTACCTTTCTTATAAGTATGATCGAGAACTTCCCCATTACAGCATTTCTATTATTAGGGACAGAGGCATTGATGAGAATGCTCTTCAATTTATTTTAAATCAGCATCCTGATTCGTCTATTACGTTTATTGACGGATGGACTGGAAAAGGAGCGATTACAAAGGAGTTAACAAAGTCAGTAGCAGAATTTAATGCTAGTACTGGCAAGAATCTATCAAGCGAATTAGCCGTTTTAGCAGACCCAGGTGACTGTTCTTCTCTTTTTGGAACTCGTGAAGATTTTCTGATTCCAAGTGCTTGTTTAAATTCAACCGTATCAGGGCTTGTCAGTCGTACTGTGCTTAATAATAATTGGATTCATGAGGGAGATTTCCACGGAGGCAAATACTACTCGGAGCTTGCTGCAGAAGATGTCTCCAACTTATTCGTCGATACAATTTGTACACAGTATCCTTTGATCGCTACAGAGGTTGAAGATGGATTGCAAGATATCTCAAAGGAAGATCGCAAGCCGAAGTGGAAAGGACTTGAATCCATCGAAAACATCCAGAGGGATTATGGAATAGCAAACAGTAACCTCATCAAACCTGGTGTTGGAGAAACTACGAGAGTATTGTTACGGCGTGTTCCATGGAAAATTCTTGTGCATCCAGATGCGGAAATGAACTTAGAACATATTCTTATTCTAGCAAGAGACCGAGGTGTTCCAATTGAAGAGTACGCAAACATGTCTTATTCATGCTGTGGACTGATTAAGCCTATGGAGAAAGAATCATGAGAGCATTTGCTAGTGACTTAGATCGCACGTTAATTTATTCGAGTAGAATGATCGAGCAAGATACCCAGCAAAACTATGAATTAATTGAAACACTTGATGGAAAGGAAATTTCGTATATTTCCAACTATGCTAGTGAGTTATTACAGAAGGTAAATAAAGAGATTTATTTTATCCCTGTTACAACAAGAACAGTTGAACAATACCGTCGTATCACATTTTTTCAAACAACGATTCAACCCGAATACGCCATAACAAGTAATGGCGGTCGAATTTTAAAGAACGGAAAAGTATTGAGTGACTGGTCGAATCGAATCAATGCTTCGTTAGAAGAGTGCTTGTCGCTGGATGCCTTTGTTCGGCAACTGGAGAACCTTATCAAAGGAAACTGGGTTGAGCGAATTCGTCATGCAGACTACCTTTTTGTTTACCTAATTATTAAACGAGATCATGTATCGTCCGAAGAACTCTATCATTTATTTGAGTGGTCACGTGAGCAGGGATGGCAACCTAGTCTTCAGGGGAGGAAGCTTTATTTTGTTCCAAATCCGGTGAACAAATGGAAAGCCGTCGACTATTTGAAGAAAGAGATTGGATTATCTTACGTGTATACAGCAGGAGACTCCCTTCTTGATTATGAACTTATTTACCAAGGTGATTGTGGCTATGTACCTGCACATGGTGAAGTTCTCGAAAGTTATCCCGATCTTCCCAAAACGACAGCCCATGGAATGAAGGCCTCTGAAGAAATTCTAGACTCCATTGTCGTCGACTTATCTTTAAAAAAAGAATCAGTAGAACAAAAGAGTTAAGTATGGAAGAAATAGTATGTTATTCTGAAAGATAGAAGATGTTATATTGATGAAAGAATGGCTAGAAATAAAAAGGGTTACTTCTTACTTGTAAAAGTATAATAAAATTATGAATGTAGGGAGGCTTGATCGGAACTGACCATCCTCCGGAAAGGAATGAGAAAGCGGGGAGAACATCATGAGTCACTATGATCAAATTCTTATCAAGAAAACACCACTTGATGATGAGAATTTAAATGAACTATTATTCAAGCCGTTTCCTGAACGAACTCCTTATGAGAACGGGAACGAATTAATTATAACGCAAATCGTGGGGAGGTTTTTGGGGAGCTATTATGATGAGAATGAATATTTTCTTCAGCTGCATGAGCTATCGAATTCTAACTATTTTCATGTATTAAGTGAAGAATTAAATAAGGTGATAAGTCCTGAACGACTTCAGGCGATTCAATCGATTCATTCTATTAACCAAAAAGAAAACGGACTTTCTGCGAATCGATTCGTAGCCTTTTTGGAAGGTGCCAAACTGATTCCTTCACACAAAAATCCTGCCTTACATCGTCATATGCGAAAATCATTAATCTCCATTCTTGAACTGTTTGAGAAACAGCATAATGATGGATTTAGTCACCCGGAATTTCGCAGAGTACTTGTTGATTTAATGAAATGGACTTGGAATCATCTCGCTCCATGGTTAGAGGATGTGGAGTTTGAAATAAAGATGCCCGGTATTGTATGGTACGGTGAAGCTTCAACAAGTCAGCAATACTTTTTACTATATCTTGTTCAGCTTGGATGCGATGTCCTTTATTTTCATCCTGAAGGAGTTGATTCGTTTGACGAACTCGATCCCGATGGGGAATTGATGGAGAAAAGGAAATTACCTACTACCGTCGCAATTGAACCATTTCCGATTGAAAAACCAGAGAGACGCTCTACGGTTGCTTATCGAGCAACAAAGGAAATGGATACGGTGCTTCATCATGAAGGATCGCAACTTTTTAAGCCTTGGCAGTTACGAAATTATTCCCCTAAGTCTGTTACTCTAAAAACGACTTATGATGAATTATTTCTGATTGCAAAGGAAAAAGCATTTATTAGACCTAATTTTAAAGTAGAGGATGGCACGGTCCATATCCCCTCTTTATTTGCTAAGATCATGGGAGTATCTGAGAATAAAAAGGAATACTGGAACCGACTTCAAGATATAAGTGAAGCGAAATCGACTACGATGATTCGTCAGTTTCCTTTCACACAAGAGACGAGAGCGAATCAGAAATTTCACTACCAGCATACGATGAATCGGGAAGGAATGTTAGATCCTGAATTGATGATGCAGGGGAATTGGTGGCAGTATAAACACCTTCCCAATGAGACACAGAAAGCGATTGGACAAGCTATCTCAAGAATGTGTGCAAATCCGAAGCTGCTTCCGGAAGGTAATGAAACGGAAGAAGATATTAAGCTTTATTTATTCTCTCAAACTACAAAAATCCCTGAGGAGTTTGTTCATTTAATGCAAACGTTTGATTATTCTCAGGAAGTGCCGAAAGTAGTGCTATATAATACAGAAATGAACGGTACATTATCACGATCAGATGCAGCAGTGTTACACCTGCTAAATGAGTTCGGTATTGATATCATTCTATATAATCCTCCTGGTCATCAATGTATTGAGCGCTACCTTGATTCGAATCAGTTTGATACGCATTGGTTAGAGGAAATGGCATTTCGGCAGGATTTTAAAGAACCTTCTGTATTTCGTAAGCTATTTAAATCGATTAAATTATAATCAGGGAGTGATCGTCCATGACGAATGAGACAGGCCTAACTACGCTCGATAAGAATGAAGAGATTACAGAAGCGAAGGCTGAAGATGTACGTTTAAAACTTCGCGAAGAGCAAGAAGTTCAAAAGCTTGCCGGTGAAATTGATGTAAAAGACCAAATGGCATTACTCGAATTTGGTAAAGAACCAGCGGTAGAGATTTCGAAGTTCTCAGATAAAATCTTATCTATGATGCGTACAACTAGCGTCACGGACTCAGGTGAGATGCTGAAACAACTTGGGAAAATCATGGATCGTTTTGATAAAAAAGATTTTGAAGAGCCGAAAACGGGCTTTCTCTCTAAGTTTTTCAAAAAAAGCAATGATATGGTAGAAAAGATTTTTGGTAAATATCAGACGCTCGGTGGAGAAATTGAGAAGGTACACGTTGAAATCTCCAAGTACAAAGATGAAATGTCTCGTTCTACTGGGACGTTGGATGAAATGTACCAACATAATCTGAACTATTATGTAGAACTTGAGAAGTACGTCGTTGCAGGTCAAATAAAGTTAGAAGAACTTCAAGATAAGGTTCCTGCGATCCAACAAAAAGTTAGTGCTGGCGATCAAATGGCGCAAATGGAGCTAGATACTTTGAATAATGCTATTCAGACGCTAGAGGAGCGCATCTACGATCTTGAGATGGCGAGAATGGTTGCAATTCAAACAGCTCCACAAATTCGACTGTTGCAGCGCGGAAACACAAAGCTAATAGGTAAGATCAATTCAGCCTTTATTATTACCATTCCTGTTTTTAAGAACGGTGTCATTCAAGCTGTGACCGCGAAGCGTCAGAAGCTTGTTGCTGATTCAATGAACGAGCTGGACCGTCGTACAAACGAAATGTTAAAAAACAATGCGCAGAACATCTCGAATCAAAGCGTTGAGATAGCTAAATTATCTGGTAGACCGAGTGTTAAGATTGAGACGATTGAAGAATCTTGGAATACAATCGTTAAAGGTATGGAAGAAACGAGAGCCATTGAGGACGAGAATAAACGTCTGCGAGATGAAGGTACGAAGCGAATTCTTGAACTTCAAGATAACATGAAGCAAATCGGTAATAATGCTAAACGTTCATAAATAAAAGGAGAGCGGGTTCCCGCTCTCCTTTTATTTATAATTGAGTTTTATTTAGTTTTTATCCTTGAGGTTACCAGTTCGTTCCTGATATTCGCCTTTCGACTTATCACGTTTGCCTTCTTCTTGAAGGTGTTGGTCATCCTTTGCATTACCAATTTGATCTTTTACTTCACCTTTAGTTTTGGAAACAGCGCCTTTCACTTTATCACTTAGTCCTTTGCGATCACTCATTGCAAAAACGCTCCTTTCTCTTACTTTTATCTAGTAATGAAAATACCCCCTGAAGGCGGATGCCAAACGGCATTTTGCTTCAAGGGGCAGAAAATAGTACATTAGTTTGATTTGTCTTTTACAGGCTTATCTGTCCAAATATCTGATTTCAAGCCTTTTATCGTATCGGCGTAGAATTGAGGATCTTTACCTGCTTTTCGCTGATCGCGATAGTCTTTCAATGCTACAAACGCCACTTTACCAATAATGGAGATGACGATTAAGTTCAAGAGTGCCATAAGACCCATGGAAAGGTCGGCCATGCCCCAAACGATACCGAATCCGGCTTTAGCACCGAACATAACCATGGCAAGAACGGCAAGTCTGTAAAGAAGAAGAGCGGTTTTGCTTGATTTAATAAATTCGATATTTGTTTCACCGTAGTAATAGTTACCAATAATTGAACTAAAAGCAAAGAGGAGAACGGCAACTGCTACGAATATACCTGCGCCACTTCCTAAGTGTTGATTCATCGCTTCCTGAGTAAGCTGTACACCATCTAGCTTTGAATCAACATAGCCATCTGACATTAGGATCATAAATGCTGTTGCTGTAGCGATAAGTAGAGTATCCACGAACACACCAAGCGCCTGAATAAGTCCCTGCTTTACTGGGTGTGATACGTCTGCAGTTGCAGCAGCATTGGGAGCACTACCCATACCAGCTTCGTTAGAGAAAAGACCACGTTTGATTCCTAGAAGCATTGCGGCACCAACACCGCCTCCTGTCACTTCTTTTAAACCAAAAGCATGTTGGAAAATAAGAGCGATCATAGCTGGAATTTCAGTGAAATTAACGATTAAAACAAAACCAGCAACAATGATATAAATCCCTGCCATAATTGGTACAATGATTTGAGAAACAACAGCAATTCGACGAACGCCACCGAAAATAATGATCGCCGTTGCAACAGTTAAGATTGCACCTAATACCCAGCGATTCACATCAAATGAATTTTCGAAAGCAAGTGCGATTGTATTGGATTGTACAGAGTTAAATACAAGACCAAAGCTGAATGTAATTAAGACGGCGAAGATAATACCTAACCATCTAGCATTTAGTGCACGCTGCATATAGTAAGCAGGTCCACCACGGAAATCGTCTCCATCGCGCACTTTATAAATTTGAGCTAGTGTGCTTTCAACAAATCCACTTGCTGCACCGAGTAGGGCAATAACCCACATCCAAAATACAGCACCGGGACCACCGATACTAACTGCTGAGGCAACGCCGGCAAGGTTTCCGGTTCCAACACGTGAAGCCGTACTAATGAAGAAAGCTTGTAAACTTGAAACAGAGTTCTTTCTTCCTTTCATTGTGTCCTTTTCAGAAAGGACATGGAACATCTCACCGAATAAGCGAAATTGAACGAATCGAGAACGAATTGTAAAATAAAGTCCGACACCAATTAGAATGACGATTAGAACATTTGACCAAATAAGCTCATTACCAGCATCAACAATAGTTTTTAAAATATCCATATGTAGGCCCCTTCTATATATAATTTAGGAAAGAAGAATGTAAGATATGATCACACTTCCCTTAATTCAACTGAATCTAACTTACTTTATTAGTGTTTTAATAAAAATGGAAAATAAATCGTATTTTCAGAAAATAAATGATGTTAGACGCAGCAACACAATTGTTTATTATACAGGTAGTATTGGTTGAAAAGGATACTTGATGTAAGATAACCTCACATTGTAAAATAAACCATCTTATTTATTCTCCTCTATGTTTTGATATTCGATATAACATAGAAAAACCCTTGGGGAAAATGAAAAGTGAATTCTAACTTAATCAGAGATAAGGAGCGATGAGCATGAGAGAGATCGATATTATGATTAAGAATGGATATGATTTAAGCGCAACCCTTACTCTTCCTTCCAATTCAGAAGATAAGTATCCTGTAATCGTGATGATACATGGAAGCGGTCCTGTAGATCGTGATGAGAATGCCAAAAGGCTAAAAATAAATGCGTTTAAGGAATTCGCTACTTTTTTGACAGGAGAAGGGTACGCCACTCTTCGGTATGACAAGAGGGGAATTGGTGAAAGTAAAGGAGATTATTATAAAACAGGGTACTATGATCTAATTGATGATGCTGTAGACGCTGTGAATTTCGCTAAATCACATGAAAGTATTGATGAAGAGCGAATTTATCTTCTAGCGCATAGTGAGGGCTGTCTTGTGTCACCTGTCGTCCACACTAGGACCACTGTGCAAGGAATGATTCTATTATCTCCCTCAGCTGAGCCGCTTGCAGAAACGACAGCTTGGCAAAGAAGTCAAATGAAAGAAGATATGCAAACGCTAAGTGGCTTCCAGGGGTGGTTGCTTCGATTCATTAAAGCAGATAAAAAGCTAGATAAGATGAATGATAAAATGACCCGAAAAATTAAAAGTACTGATGCGCCAACCATACGATACAATGGTCAAAAAATAAATGCTAAATGGAATCGTGAACATGAGAAGTTTGACGTGCGAGAATATTTAAAGAAGGTAGAGTGTCCAGTTATTGCAATCACTGGCTCAAAAGATGTTCAGGTAAAGAAGGAGCAGGTGAAAGACGTTTGTCTTCTTGTTAAAGGTGAATGTGAACATTATATTGTCGATGACTTAACTCATGTTTTACGAAAAACGAAAGTAGAACATCGTTTCTCGAGTATCATCAATGATTACAAGAAGCAGGTAAAGCATCCTATAGATTCAGAGCTAATGAAACTTGTATCGGAATGGTTAAAAAAGCGATAGGCATATGGAGAAAAAACCTCAACAAATGAATTTTTAGCTTCATCTTTAAATTACCTAAAGGAGGTTCAACTATTCGTTTATATTAGCAGCTTCTGTAGGCTCAAGAATGATCACTTTCTTCCTGATGAATGGAGTGGTAAAATAAAGATGGAAGTATTAAAAATCAGCTCTGCCCGGGAGGGATTTTAATGATCGAGCAACCACAACGTGTTACTGTTATCTCGAATCAACGACAAGTCCAATTACGTGTTGAGCGACTCGTAATTCATCAAAGAATGAAGATTGTAGAAGCTAAGAAGACAGATGGAAGTAACTTCTACCTTTTCTTTTATAAAGATGATTTCATTACTGGAAAAACGGCAGAAGTTAAAAATGGATCTCTTATTGAGAAAGCTTTCCAGAAAGGGATCGTACTCCAAGCACCTCACCCGCTTATTGATCACTTTCTATCTGATCGAACACTTCATCTTAAATCTACAAAGCAAGTCTTTCAATCTGTACAGAAACGGTACACCCCTCAAGAAACATCCTTTATCTTTTCTTATTTTGATTCATTTCTCTCAACCGAAACCATTATTAAATTAATGCGAAAGCATTTTTATGACTACCGCAGAAATGGCCAATTACGGATGGCGTTTCAAATTTTAGCTGTGATGCTTTATTTCGATCCAACAAATAAATGGGCGATCGAACTATCGCGGAAATTAGAATATCAAAAAGTTAGAAGCTTCTATGAAGGAGATCATGATGGTCTTAAAGAAGTGGATCCGCTTTTTGCTGAAATTCAGGCTTATGATGACCTTGAAGCACATCAAGCCTACCTTGAATCAATCCTTCGTAAGGAAAAACGTGTTATTGAACGATCCGCTTTACGCCTTTACCTCTATCTCCAATCACCTGAAGAGGTTGATCTGGACCCACTATCTCTCATCGATGTTACGCTCTCTGAATCTGAGCGAGCCCGTCTGCTATCATTGATGTATGCAGAAGCACCTCACCATAAAACTCTAAGAAACAATGCTTTTCAAGCTCTAATGTATTTAAATAAAACAAGTGAAGCCATTCAATTAATGACAGAACGAAAAGGTGAAATCACCCAAAGTGAATATGACCTTCTTCTAAGTGCATTTCAAGATGAGACTACAAATTTCAAAACCTTTGATTATCCTTCCCTTCAAAGCTGTTTGGAACGTAAAGAAAATCGTCCTTATCTAGATGGTTTACTTCAAGCACTCATCCCTAGGATGCTGCATGAATTTGGATTGGGATACGTCTATAGCTGGGTGAAGCCTTTATTCGAGAGAAACCAAGATCTCTCTATCCTATCAACGCTACAAACAATGGCGGATATTCAAGATGATCCAGATAAGCAATTTCAGCTAGGTAAGCTCTACCATAAACTTAAACAATATGATGAAGCAATTACCTGCTTCGATTGGGAGATGGAGCTGCATCCAACGGACCCAACCCCTGTTCAGTGGTTGACGAAGGTTTATCGTGAGATGGGTAAAGTGGAAGAATCGAATACCTATATGTCGATTTATTCTAAAATGCAAAGAGTGTCTCAACAATAGCGCTGGCTTATGCCAGCGCTATTTTTTTAGGCTATATTAATGAGCCAAAAATCGGGAATCAACAGTATAAGCTAACATAGCCTTTTTGTTAAAGTGACATTCAAAATGATCGTCTTTTTTTTATATTACATTTGATAAACATAAGTAGGTTCATATAAACTAAGAAACAACGAACAATGAATACTTCACGGTTGTCAGGAGCGACGTATGGAAAATCAAACGAGTTATGCCTATGACATTATTCAAGTATGCCTTTTGGCTGGAAAGGTAATGCTGCAAAATGGCGGTGAAACTTACCGTGTAGAAGATACGATGACTAGAATTGCGGACGCTTATGGGGCAACGCATTCGAATAGTTACGTAACCCCTACTGGGATTATTTTTTCTTTAGAAGGTCCTGAACCTTCCAAAACACAGTTGATGCGCATTTCAGAACGCACGACGGATTTAGATAAAGTAACGAAGGTAAATAGTATATCGAGGAGAATTAGCAGTGGTGGTCTTTCGATTAAGGAAGCTTATGAAGAGCTTGACCGATTGGATAAAATGACCGAGCGGTATACATTTCCTAAGCAGTTAGTTGCTGCTGCGATTGCAAGCGGTTGTTTTCTAATTATGTTTCAAGGGGAGTGGGGAGATTTTCTTCCAGCGGTTCTTGCAGGGGGAGGTGGCTTTTATAGTGTTTCGCTATTTAACCGCCTTGTACCGATAAAATTCTTCGCAGAATTCCTCGCTTCATTTGTCATAGGATTACTCGCTGTCTTTTTTGTGTCTACTGGAATCGGTGGGCAACTTGATAGAATTATTATTGGTTCAGTAATGCCACTTGTTCCTGGTCTATTAATCACGAACGCTGTAAGGGATTTAATGGCGGGGCATTTAATATCAGGCCTATCTAAAGGCGCAGAAGCCTTTCTTACCGCATTTGCGATTGGAGCAGGCATTGCCCTTGTTGTATCATTTTTATAGAAAGGGAGGACAATTATGACAATTATTGCTCAGGTTTTGACGAGCTTTGTGGCAAGTGCAGCGTTTGGATTGTTATTTAACGCTCCTAAATCCTCCCTTATTAAAGGCGGGTTTGTAGGCATGTGTGGCTGGATGATTTATTACGGAATGGAGGCATCAGGTATTGATGCTGTCATCGCCACTGTAACAGCCTCATTTGTCATCGCCGTTATTAGTCAGGTTTTTGCAAAGGTGTATCGGACACCAGTGATTATATTTAGTGTAGCGGGGATTATTCCGCTTGTTCCTGGTGGTCTGGCTTACGATGCGATGAGGAATTTCGTTCAAAATGATTACAATAGTGCCATTAACCTTGCAGCCAGAGCATTTATGATATCGGGATCCATTGCAGTAGGGTTAGTATTTTCGGAAGTGATCAATCAAATCATTCGGCATTCCACACTCGCAAGGGGTCAGAAATAGGTCTTCATCCTTTTGCAATGTAGGCATTCATTATGATAACGTTTAGTTGGATATCTGTGTCGAACGGTGTCAAATAATGTTAGTATCTGGGGAGGATCAATAATGAAAACCTATCCCCATCTCGGGTTGTTAACAATTCGATTGGTCGTAGGTATGCTTTTTTTTGCTCATGGTTTTTTAAAGTTTTCTGAAGGGATCACGAATACAGTAGCTTTTTTTGAGACGATCGGTATTTCTGGTTTTCTTGCTTATGTTGTGGCTATAGTTGAGTTAACTGGAGGAGTTTTGATGATTCTCGGCTTAGGAACGCGAATTGTCAGCGTACTGTTTTCTATGATTTTATTAGGAGCTCTTCTCTTTGTAAAGCGATCAACTGGAATGCTGGGCGGTTATGAACTAGACATTGCTTTTCTAGCTATGTCAGTGTCTTTATTTCTAGGAGGCGGCGGACCATATAGTCTTTCAACATACCTTAAGAGAAAAGGTTGGTCGTTTAAGATCGATCAGGAGAAAGAAACATAGGATTAAAGAGGAAGTGACTGAATGGCTAAACCAAAAAAGAAGTTAAAACCGGGTGCCAAATGGTTATTATTATTTGCGGGACTCGTTATTCTATTTTTGTTTATTAACTTTCTGTTTCATCCATTTGCAAATACAAAAGGATTTAAATTAGAGTCTCAACCGCACTTGGGTGAGGAAACAGCGCCAGTTGAAATTGTGCAATTTGGTGATTATAAATGCTCTTCATGTCAATCCTTTAATGAATCTTTGTTTCCAAAAATCCAAGAGGAATTAATTGCGACTGAGAAAGTAAAATTCTACTTTGTTAATTATCCATTCCTCCATAAAGATTCCACAAGGGCTGCTGAATTTGCTGAGGTTGTTTATAAAGAATTAGGTAATGATGTATTTTGGCAATTTCATCATGTTCTGTATGACAAACATAAAAAAGGATCTGAGACGAAAGATGTTTTAACTGAATCTTTCTTAACGAAAACCCTTAGTGGTCTAGTTAGTGAAGAAGAAACGGACAGAGTTGTTAAAGCCTATAAGAGTGGTGCAGGTGAGAAACGAGTAGAATCTGACCTTGCTTATGCAAATAAAAAGAATGTTTCAGAAACGCCTACCTTATTTGTAGATGGTAAGCGTTTTGACGGAACTAGTTTATCTGAATTAAAACAAATGGTTGAGGATTCAACCGACGAATAAATAAAGGCGCTGTGAAGGCGTCTTTTTTTTGTTGCATTCTAATTAATTGGTTCCTCTGCCGGCGGAAAAATCATTAAATAAACGTTTGTTTAAGGTATAAATAGTTAAACAAACGTTTGATTAACGAATGGTATTGACTTTTAGATCCCCGGCATGAAGAATAGAGAAGTACAATTGAATAAAATGGAAAAGGTGTACTGATTCCAGTACTTAATAGGGAAATTGGTGAAAATCCAATGCGGTCCCGCCACTGTAAGAAGTAAGGACGGTGCGTTACCCCACTTATCAATGATAGGGAAGGGGCATTCGTTCAACAAAGCTTCAAGCCAGGAGACCTGCCTTTTCTAAAGCACTGATTGACCTACGGACGATAGGGGGGTGTAACGGAGAAGACTGGGAAAAGTCTATTTGTTATGCATGCTCTTATGAAAAGAGTATGCATTTTTTATTGTTTAGAAAAGGAGAGATGATATGAAAAAGAATGTAAGCGAATCAAGAGTGTATAAGAGCAGCCGTATTTTTCCGCCTGACCTTAACAGCCATGGGACATTATTTGGGGGTAAACTCCTTGCCGAAATGGATATGCTAGCATCAATCGCGGCGACAAGGCATTCTCGTCTAGAGTGCGTGACGGTGTCAATGGATACGGTTGAGTTTTTACATCCTATAACGGAAGAAGATTCGATTCATTATGAAGCATTTGTCATATGGACAGGTAAAAGCTCAATGGAAGTTTTTGTGAAAGTAAACGCCGAACATCTTTTAACGGGTGCCAATCGAATAGCAGCGACGTGCTTTATTTCATTTGTTGCCCTGCTCGAAGGAAGACCAATGAAAGTACCTGGAATTCAGCCGGAAACTGAAGGGGAGAGGCAACTTAATGAACTAGCCCAAAAACGTGCTCAAACAAGATTGGATCGTAAAGAAACAAGCAAGAATCTAGGGAACATCCTAACGTTGTTATAACCCGAAAAGAGGGCCGGAGTATTCCGGCTCTCTTTTGTTAGTTGTGAGACATTTTATCGATTTATTTTGGCTCCTTTCTAAAAGATGGTTGTTTTGTATTTAAAACCACATTTAGCTGATTGGAGAGGGAATCACCCCTCACTCTTATAGAAACAATATTTACGAGAGAGGCTCCTTTTTAGATCCCTTGGAATAGTAAACTTTTTGTGGAAATCAAGTTAGTAAAAGAGTTTTGAGTGGTATAGGGATGAGAGTGAAATGAATAAAAACAAAGGAGACGGCCAATGTGGATTAGACATGATTTCTTCAAGTATATAACAGGTATTATTCTATTATTAATCTGTTTTTTCTTTTTGACAGAATTAGATTTATTAAAACCAGTGAAAACAATTATTGGTACATTGTTTTATCCAGTACTAATTGCTGGTTTTTTGTATTATGCGATCAAGCCTATTGTTAAGTTATTAAAAAAGATTCCATTTGTATCAGATATTGTCGCGATTTTAATTGTGTTTATAGGGATTGCGGGTATCCTCTATACTGGATTCACTTTTCTAGCAAATCCGATTCAGAGTCAGGTTTCAGAGTTTTCGAAGGAGTTGCCTGAGAAGCTGAAAGAATCAGCAAAAGAAGCTGAGAAAATGATGGAGAAAAATGATATGGGGATGCTTTCTGTAGAAAACCTTCAACAAAAAGCAACGAGCTATTTAGGTAATTTAACGCAAAGCCTCGGTGATCATATTATGCAGGTTGTGAGTGCATTAACAAGTGCTACGACAGTCCTTGTAATCGTACCTTTTGTCTTATTCTATTTTCTTAAAGATGATCATAAATTAAGCCCATTTCTCCTGAGATTTATTCCAAATAAACATCAGGGTGAAGGAGAAAAGATCCTTCATAAGGTTGATAAAACTTTATCGGCCTATATTATCGGACAAATTATTGTAGCAATCGTAGACGGTGTCCTAATGTATGTTGGTTATTTAATCATTGGACTACCTTATGCATTAATATTAGGACTATTTGTGATGGTCACAGCAGTTGTCCCATTCTTCGGGCCGATTATTGGTGTTATACCTGCTCTGGTTGTCGCTTTAACACAAGAACCGATGTTAGCCTTGTATGTGATTATTATTACGATAGTTGTTCAACAGTTAGAAGGAAACTTGGTAGCGCCTGTTGTCCTAGGTAAAAGGTTAAACATACACCCTTTAACCATCATTTTACTACTAATTGTAGCGGCGGCTTTATATGGGTTCATTGGGATGCTGATTGCTATTCCACTTTACTCCGTCATTAAGGTCATCGTTAAGAATTTCTATGAATTTTATCGAATACGGCATCGATCCGAATTAACTGAATAACGGTAAAAGCCCCTATTTCATTGAGAAGTAGGGGCTTTTATTTGAGTAACACCTAAAAACATGTTGAGTAATCGCCTTATAAATAAATATGTGCAAGACGCTCATATGATTTTCTTCGCTCATCATAATCATGTATGTTTGTGAGGACCATGAATTCTTCAGTTTGATAGTGTTCGGCTAATTCGTCGATTTTCTTCTTCACTGTTTCTCTAGATCCTATTATCATTCGTTTTCGATTATTTTTTACTCGTTCTTCTTCCGTTACGGTATAACGGTGCTGTTTAGCTTCGTCAATGGATGGCACTCGACTATCAAGACCTTTTTCTACTCGCAGAAGCCAGAGATCCTGACTTAAAGCAAGTTCTTCCGCCTCTTCGTCAGTTTCTCCACATACGACAAATAAGGCAATAATAGCTGAGGGAGAAGGACTATAATAAGTAGGTTGGAACTGTTGATAGTAAGTTTGGAGAGCGTTCTTCCCTCGATCAGGTTTAATAAAATGCCCAAAGACATAGCCAATGCCCAATTCTGCTGCTTTTTTAGCACTATTCTCACCCATGCCTAATAGCCAAAGAGAAGGGGGTGAGTCGGTTTGAGGAGCTGCTTTTATGCCGGCAAACTCGTGTCCTCTCGGCATAGAGTCAGTCAAGTAGTGGGAGAGCTCTTCTAATTGACGTGGGAATTCATTCAAGCTTTTATTAATGCCATCTGTTAAAGCTAATCGTGTTTTTGCTGTACCACCGGGTGAACGGCCGACTCCAAGGTCTACACGTCCTGGATGAAGAGCTTCTAGTTGTCGGAAATTCTCTGCCACTTTGAATGGACTATATTGTGGAAGCAGGACACCACCAGAGCCTACCTTGATATTAGAGGTTGAGGCTGCGATGTGAGACATCATAATCTCTGGAGAGGTGCTGGCAAGTCCTTTTGTACTATGGTGTTCTGCAAACCAGTATCGGTAGTAACCAAGAGCTTCTGCAGTACGTGCGAGTTCACGCGTATGCTCAAGTGTTTTATAGGCATCACTCCCTGAAGGTATAGGGACTTGATCAAGAATGCTTAATGTAACCATGGTCAGACTCCTTCCGCTTTAATAAGTAGTATTAACCTTCTACCATTATCGTAACGCGATAGGAAGGCATGTGATAGTAAGACGACTTTCTATTTGATATTTATTGTGAAATATTGAACAAACTTATTGAAATTAATAAAAAAGGGACATATAATTAGAATATAGAAATTGTGAAACACATCACATGATTGCATCCTTTTATGTGAAATACTTCACAATTATACAAGGAGGAATTATTGATGAAAGTAGCAGTTGTTGGATGTACACATGCCGGAACGGCGGCAGTTACGAATATAGCAACACGTTATCCTGAAGCAGATATTACGGTTTATGAGCGTAATGATAATGTCTCTTTCTTATCTTGCGGAATTGCTCTTTATGTTGGAGGAGTTGTAAAAGATCCAAAAGGTTTATTCTATTCATCTCCTGAGAAGTTAGAAGAGATGGGTGTCACAATGAAAATGAAGCATGAAGTATTAGATATTGATTCTATAAACAATCGCATTCGCGTTAAGAATTTGAATACAAAAGAAGTGTTTGAGGATGATTACGATAAGCTTGTGATGGCGACAGGATCATGGCCGATTATTCCGCCTATTGAAGGAATTCAACTTAATAATATCCTTTTATCAAAAAACTATACTCAAGCTAATACAATTATCGAACGAGCAAAGGAAGCTAAGCGCGTAACCGTTATTGGGGCAGGCTATATTGGAGTTGAGTTAGTAGAGGCTTTTCAGAAATATGGAAAAGAAGTAACCTTAATTGATGGAGAAGACCGTATCTTAAGTAAGTATCTTGATCCAGAGTTTACAGATATAATTGAAGAGGACTTCAAGACTCGGGGCATTCGTCTTGCGCTTAACGAAACAGTGACTCGTTTTGAAGGAGAGGAACACGTCTCGAAAGTTGTGACAACCCGTGGAGAATATGAAGCAGATCTCGTTATTCTTTCTGTAGGCTTTCGTCCAAATACAGATCTTCTTAAAGGTCAGGTAGAGATGATGCCAAACGGGGCCATTATTGTAGATGAATATATGAGAACGAGTAAGGAAAATATTTTTGCTGCTGGCGATAGCTGTGCTATACAATATAATCCAACTGGTGAAAATGCGTATATACCTTTAGCCACAAATGCTGTGCGTATGGGTACCCTCGTTGGGCAGAACATTATGAAACCAACGATCAGATATATGGGCACTCAGGGGACATCTGGTTTACACCTTTTTGATCATAGTATGGCTTCTACTGGTTTAACTGAGAAGGCAGCTATTAGTGTGGGTAAGCATGTGAGAACAATCACAATAAAAGAAAACAATCGTCCAGAGTTTATGCCAGATTATGAAGTGATTACACTGAAGGTGGTTTATGAAGAGGATACGAGGAGAATTCTTGGTGCTCAAGTCATCTCTAAAGCAGACGTAACGCAATCAATTAATACACTATCTGTTTGTATTCAAAACAAAATGACTATAGATGAATTAGGATACATCGATTTCTTTTTCCAACCACATTTTAATAAACCGTGGAACTTTCTAAATCAGGCTGGTTTACAGGCCACTTTATAGATGATTATCCGCTGGCATATAGCTAGCGGATTTCGTGTGTAATGAGAAAAAGAAACATTTTCTTCTACTTGCATCCTCTCGATACGATAGCCATAATGAAGGTTAGAATTTGTGTAGGAGAGAGTGAACAAGTAGTGACCAATAAGAGTATAAATAAAGCAACGAAACAAAGTCATACGCGTATTTATCTTGTACGACATGGTGAAAGTGAATGGAATGCAGCAGGAGATCTTTATTGTGGACGAACAGATATTGGACTTTCTACGGAGGGAGCCACTCAAGCGAAGAATGCAGGCGACTTTCTAAGTTCGGTTTCGTTTGATCGAGCTTATGCTTCTCCATTAAT
Organism: Pseudalkalibacillus hwajinpoensis; assembly: GCF_015234585.1. NCBI lineage: Bacteria > Bacillati > Bacillota > Bacilli > Caryophanales > Guptibacillaceae > Guptibacillus > Guptibacillus hwajinpoensis. The sequence continues at coordinate 8,706 of NZ_JADFCM010000009.1, read as the reverse complement.
ACGTGCACGTCATACAGCTGAACTCATTTTAGGAGAACGAGATTTGCCGATTCAAATAGATGAACGGATCTATGAAGGTGATTTTGGAGAGTGGGAAGGTCGATCGAAAGCGGAGTTTATTAAAGAAGATCCTGACTCATGGGATAATTGGATGGCTAACCCATGGGAAACAAGAGCGGGGCGAACGGGTGAAACGGCTCGTGAAATGTATGAAAGAGCGTCATCTTTTTTTAAGGAAATAAGTGAAAAGCATTCCGGTGAAACGGTGCTCGTTGTTGCGCACAACAACACGATTCGTTTCTTTCTAGCAGGAGTACTTGGGATGCCTTTTGCCAACTATCGTCGCATCTTTCAAGATAATACAGGAATAAATATCCTTGATGTGGCTGGCGATGAAATCGTGATCCGCAGTCTGAATATCAACTCTCATCTAAGTGCAGATAGATAGAAAAAAGCGATGCAGCTGCATCGCTTTTTTTATTGAGAAAGCTCTTTATATGATTTTTTTACGACGCTACTTAAAGCGATCAGGGCAATGACGTTGGGCAACACCATGAATGCATTAAATGTATCGGCAAGCTGCCATACGAACGGCACATTTAAAACAGTTCCTAGGACGATGAAAACAAGAACAGCACCACGATAGTAAGGGACGCTTTTTTGTCCAAATAAATAATTTACATTTGTTTCGCCAAAGTAAGCCCAGCCTAAAATTGTTGTGAAACTAAAGAACAAAAGACTAAATGCAATAAAGTAAACGCCAAAGCCACCGAGTCCACTCGTGAAACTAGCCTGGGTTAATTCAATTCCAGTAAGGTTAGAACTTGCCCCGTCCGTTACAAGAATCACGAGTGCTGTAACGGTACAAATAATCACGGTATCGATGAGAACACCTACCATGGCTACAAATCCTTGTTGGGCAGGGTGTTTCACTTCCGCTACAGCATGAGCGTGTGGCGTTGATCCCATACCGGCTTCATTTGAAAATAAACCTCTTGCAACTCCATAACGAATGGCTTCTTTGATGGAAGCGCCAAGTACCCCGCCTCCAGCTGATTCTGGAGTGAATGCCGATTCAACGATAAGTGATAGTGCTGGAAGTACTTGATCGAAATGTAAGACAAGAATGATAAGAGCTCCGATAATGTAGAGTAACGCCATAATCGGAACGACATTGCCTGCAAATCGAGCAATTCGATTGATACCACCGAATAGTATTAAACTAATTAAAATCGCTACACCTATGCCGATCGCAAGCGGTGGAATTTGAAATGCGGTTTGAAAAGCCTCGGCTATTGAATTAGATTGCACCATATTCCCAACAAAACCAAGCGCACAAATGATCGCAATCGCAAAGAAGGCGGCTAATTTTTTACTACCTAGACCGTCGCGAATATAGTAAGCGGGTCCACCTTTTACGACCCCATTTTCTTTTACGCGAAATTTCTGAGCTAGAACAGCTTCAGCAAAGATCGTCGCCATACCAAGAAAGGAAGAGATCCACATCCAAAAAATAGCTCCTGGTCCCCCTGCTGCAATAGCAGTGGCTACTCCAGCTAAATTCCCAGTCCCTACTTGAGCCGCAATGGCTGTTGAGAGAGCCTGGTAAGGCGAAATACCTTTTTGTTTCTTTTTTGAAAACAGGGGCCCAAATGTTTGGCGAAATCCTTCTTTTAAGCCTGTAAACTGGATAAATCCAAGACGTATCGTGAAAAACAACCCAGTTCCAAGGAGGAGGGAAATCATTATGGGTCCCCAAAGAACCGCGTTAATTGCTTCTATTACTTGCACTGTTGTCAACTCGCTCTCATGAAAAAATAAGATTCTCCCATAATAGCTTACTTTTTCACTATACTTCAACCCATTAAATCGCTATGGTATACATTTCCTTAGTAATTAATTTGTGATTGAAGTTGTTTTCTCGAGCTTTTTTGTTTCTGAATCCATTGATAGAAGAAAAGAATACCAATCACAAAGAGCCCTAGAATCATGTAGAGATTAGCATAACCGAGAGAAGTCACAATGATGCCGAGTACGAATGACCCCGTTGCGATTCCAGTATCGAAAAAGGTGAAAAAAGTTGCCGTTGCATGCGCGCTTCTTGATTCGGGAGCTGCTTGGATAGCAAGTGTTTGGAAGCTTGGTACAATCGAACCGTATCCTAACCCGATAAATGCCCCTGCAAGAAGTAACATCCATGCTTGTGTTGTAAAGCTAAGAGTTACGAGACCAAGAGCAAACAAAATAAATGCAGGCAGAATAACAGTATTAGGTCCTCTCAAATCAAACATCCTGCCAGTGAATGGTCGTGAGACAAGCATAGCTACAGCGAATACTGCGAAGAAGAATCCCGCAGCTTCAAGAAGACCGATTGATTTCGCGTATAGAGAGATAAATGAAATGACGCTTGCATAAGAGAAAGCAACAAAGAGTCCAACGATTGCAATTGGGAATGATTTTATTTCGAAAAGGTCATCAAATGACAATTTTTTCTTAGGTATAGGTTCGGTATTTTCTATGGCTTTTACGCCTAGTGTGCAAAGAACCCCTATCACCATTATGGTACTTAATACAAGGAAAATTGTTATATATGAAACATATTGAAGAAGCGTTAGGGCCAGGAAGGGACCTGTAACAACTGCAAGGTTCATAGACATTGCGAAATAACCTAAACCTTCTCCACGTCGTTCTCTTGGAATTGTGTCTGCAGCAATTGCTCCGGCTGCCGTGGTAACAATACTAAACCATACACCGTGAAAGAATCGTAGTAAGAGTAAAGCATAGTAGTTGTCTACTAATGGATAGATAAAAGAAGCCGCAGCAAATAGAGAAGCACTCGTTACGAGCATTTTCTTTTTGCCAAACCGATCAATTAATTTTCCAGAGAAAGGGCGAACAATAATAGCAGATAGTAAGAAAATCGTAATAATAAGACCTGCTTGAGATTCGCTTCCGCCAAGTTCCTCTGTAACGTATATAGGGAGTAAGGTTAGAAGTGCATAGAAAACAATGAAGATAAATAGATTACTAGTTGAGATATTTAAAAAGCTTTTTGTCCAAATGGGTTGTTTATTAGACATGTGTTTTCTCTCCTTTCTGTTGCCCTATTTTGTTTAAAAGATGATAAAAGTGAATCTGCTCTTCAGTTGATAGGTGTTGAAGGAGGGATTCTTCCATCTCTTTAATAGAATCTTTTATGGTAGGCAAAAGCCCTTCTGCCTCATGAGTAAGACTAACAATGCGTTCACGCTTATCGGAACCTTCCATTCGATTAATCCAGTTATTTTGTTCCATTCGAACAAGAGTACGAGTGGTAGTTGGCGCTTCAACATTTAAGTATTTCCAGATATCTGTCTGTTTCATAGGACCGAATTGATCAAGACAATAGAGAATCGTCCATTGTGAACTATATAAGTTATACTCTTTCAATAGCTCGTTTACTTCTTTTGTGATGTGTCGCACTTGTTGATGTAACGAATGGAAAATATCGCTTGTTGAAATCATGTTAACCCCCTTTTATTTACCTGGGTAAATAATTCGCATAGATACTAGTGTACCTAAGGAAGTAAACTTTGTAAACAAATGTCGTTTGCAATGAGATAAGACTCTATTAAATTTATTAACATAACCTCGCTGTTAGTTGATGGAAGATTCACTTTGATATATACGATGATAAAAAAGGTGTAGAAAGGTATGAATCGAAAGATAGAAGTTTATAAAATGTGGAAAAAATACACAATCTTTGTTGTGGAACATCTAAAACTAAATTATGATGAGAGTATTTAGTAATTCGACAAAATTCACTCTTATTTGAAAGAGGAGGCTTTACATTGGAGAAATATAAAAAGAAGTTTGTTTCTAATATGAAAGAAAAATATGACGAGATGATAGCAGAAAATGAGAGTATAACAGAGATGGAATTATATAAGTTTTTACATACGTTTAAAGGTACTGCTGGGACAGTTGGATATAACGTATCCGCTGATAAAGCGGAAGAGTTGCTGATGAAGATGGATTTAGAAAGCGAAAGAACCCTAACAAATGAAGAAACAACTCAATTACTAAATAGTGTGATGGAGGAAATTCTCGAAGCGGCTGTTGAGAACAAAGGTAAGGATGAAGAAGCAAATGTTCAGAAGATGATTATGCTTATCAATCAAAATCCGATGACGTTAATTGAGCGGAAAGCTCAGCTCGAGAAGGAAGGATATATCGTTTTTGCAGCGATGGACCTTAAAAAGGCGCAAACGGCATTATATGATATGCATCCTGATTGTATTATCGTAGATTATCTTTTAATCAAAACAGATAAATCAGGTATAGCCAAAGAAGTTAGAGAAAAAGCAGAGCTACAGTTTACTCCGTTTATTATGACAGATACAGAAAATTCGATTTCTAATCGTATCGACGGTTATCGATTTGGAGCAGATGACTTTTTTGATGTAGATATAACCTTAGAGGAATATTTATTAAGGGTAAATGGGAAAATTTCCAAAAGAAAAAACATTGTTCATTCTGTATTAACAGACGAATTGACGGGTGCATACAATCGGAAATTTCTTGATAGCCAACTGAATTATATGCGCTATGACCTTGTCCGTAATGGAGAAAAAGCTTCATTAGCCATTTTTGATATAGACCATTTTAAATCTATTAACGACCGTTTCGGTCACTTAATTGGGGATCAGGTGCTAAGAAAGTTATCACAATTTATTATGGATGAAAAAAGACGTACTGATACATTGATTCGATACGGTGGTGAAGAATTTGTCTTGATTTTACCTGATACAACATCTATTCAGGCTGATAAATTTCTCCAACGTTTATTAAGCGGATTTCGTTCAAAAGTATTTCGGGTTAAAGAAGAGAGATTCTCTGTTACATTCTCTGGCGGGATCGTTGACATTGATGGTTCTTCTTCCAACAAAAAGCTATTAAATCAAGCGGATGAAGCGCTGTATCGTGCAAAGGCAAACGGGCGAAATCAAATGGTTATTTATGAAAGTGATTTAACTAATACAAAGCCTATTAAGACGATTCGAATTGCTGTTGTTGATGATGACGAGATCATCAGAACATTACTCACTTCTCAACTTCAACAGCTTCAACCAGAAGGAAATTATGAGGTTGAAGTGAAAAGCTATCGTGAAGGAGAAAGTTTCTTTGAAGATAGCTGGCACAAAGCCGGTTCTTCTTGTCTTGTTCTACTTGATGGCATTATGCCAAGAATGGATGGGATTGAGGTATTGCGCAAGTTACGTAAGGAGAGTAGTCAAAGCAAATACACTGTTATGATGCTGACAGGTCGTAAAGCAGAAAAAGATATAGTTAAAGCTTTAGAGCTTGGCGCCGATGATTATATTACAAAGCCATTTAGCATGGGCGAATTAGAAGCTAGAATTAGAAGGTTAATTCAAAAAATGCTTTAAGAGAAAGAATGAGGCGAATGTAGATATGAGTGCAGTTTTTATTATTTTTCAAGTGTTTATTATTCTTTTTATTGCTTTAACGGCTTTATTTCTCTTCCTTGTAGGTCAAAAAGTTCGATCTAACCGTTTCGAACAGAAAAAAGGAAATTGGAAAGTTTACTACTTAGAGCACATTACCCCGTATATTCAAGGCCACGGAGAACTCCAGTTACCGAAGGAACCTTATATGATTGAAGCTTTTGAGGATGTTCTGACCCGCTACTATTCTCTAATGAAAGGGGATAACGATACCTCACGCAGAATTGAAGAACTTGCTGAGACAACCCTTGAAGATTATTACAAGAAAAGATTACTTCATAACCGATGGAGTATACGTATGAATACCCTCCATCGGATTGAGAAGTTTCGTATGATTTCGCTAGTTGAGCAATGTGTCGGTCTTTATAAAGAAAAACGCACGAGTGAACTGGAGTCTATTCAGGTATTACGTATACTTGGGAACCTACAGGATGAACGCATCTATACGATTCTATTAAGTGAGGAAAAAGAATATCCTAACTTTTATTATTTGGACTTGTTTGGAAGATTAGATGAAGATCTATTAGACCGCTTTATTGGAACAATAGAAGAGTTTCCCCAATGGATTCAGCTGTCGCTTATTGAAGCAATGGGGGATAGTGGAGAATACAAGTATTTGCCCGCAATTGAATCTTTCATAGACTCTAAAGACACAGAATTTCGAATTCGTGCTCTTAAATCTCTTGTTAAGTACGGGTACGTTACAAATGCGAACAAAATCAAACCCTCTTTGCACGCATCAAGCTGGCAAGAGAGAATGATGGCTGCTAGATTGGTAAAGCCATTAAAGGATAGTCGCTTCTTAGATGATCTGTTAATCCTTCTTACTGATGAAAACTGGTGGGTTAGAACTACTGCTGCTGAGTCTATTATTGTGCAGCAGAACGGCCAGGCAATCTTAGAAGATGTTGCCGCTACTCATGTCGATCGGTTTGCGCGTGATGCAGCGAAGGAATGGCTGCTTAGAAAGGGGAGAAACAGTGTCTATCGCTAGTATTTTTTCAACATTACTTCTTATATTTACAATTTTTGTGGCTATCTATATGGTTGGAATTATCATTTTCTATTTCATCCTTTTTCTGATTTCTTCTGTTCAACTTCGCAAAGAATATAAGCTCGATCAATTTGAGCCATATGAGGAATTAGCTCAATCCTCCTTTACGAGACCTGTATCTATTCTTGTTCCTGCTTACAACGAGGAAGCCGGAATTGTGCCAAGCGTTCGTTCACTCCTTAGTATCAATTATCCTGAGTACGAAGTGGTTGTGATTAATGATGGGTCTAAAGATAAAACATTAGAATCTGTTATTGAATCATTTGAAATGGTAAAGGTTGAGAAAGTGATTCGTAAACAGATTAAATCTAGTGAAATTATTTCTGTCTACCAATCCACTATTTATGAAAACCTATACGCAATTGACAAAGTGAATGGCGGAAAGGCAGATGCTCTCAATGCCGGGATAAACGTTGCTCATTATCCATACTTCTGCTCTCTGGATGGCGATTCTATTATTGAACGAGATGCTTTTGCTAAAGTAATGAAACCGATTATTGATTCTAAAGAAGAAATTGTAGCAGTAGGAGGGAGCGTAAGAATCGCTAACGGTTGTTCAATTGAACGTGGAGAAGTCATGAAGGTTGCCCTTTCTAAAAGTCCTCTCGTTGTCATGCAGGTTATTGAGTACTTCCGCGCGTTCCTTATGGGGAGGATTGGCCTTTCAAAACATAATCTCTTATTAATTATCTCTGGAGCGTTTGGCGTCTTTCATCGTGAGAGCGTTGTAAAGGTAAACGGCTATCGAACGGACACCGTTGGAGAAGATATGGACCTAGTAGTCAGGCTTCATAAATTAATCAAAGAAGAGAAATCAGGGAAGAGAATTGTTTATGTTCCTGATCCTGTTTGCTGGACTGAAGCACCGGAATCTTCGAAGATTTTAAGGAGGCAAAGGAGTAGATGGCATAGAGGTCTTTTTGAGAGTCTTTGGCATAACAAGAAAATGCTAGGGAACCCTAAGTACGGTCTTGTTGGTACTGTTTCAATGCCATATTTCTTAATTGTCGAATTTCTAGGTCCTGTCATTGAATTACTTGGTTATATTATTATGGTTATTTCACCATTTGTTGGTGGTATTTATACTTCATTTGCTGTACTTCTGTTCTTGCTCGCAGTCATTTATGGTTCTCTCTTATCGATGAGTGCAGTGCTACTAGAAGAATGGAGCTTAAGACGATATACAAGAGTACAAGATTTAGTACGGTTGTATTTCTATTCTCTTTCTGAAGCGTTCTGGTTTCGGCCATTGACCGTGTTTTGGAGAGTCGAAGGTATTATTCAGCTGATTCGTGGAAACACAAGCTGGGGTGAAATGAGCAGAAAAGGGGTTTCAAAATAAGTGCGTAGTATAAAGCGAACAACAATTATTAGTTTTGTAGTGGGGTTACTAGCTTTAGGACTTATTCTAATGTTTCCTGTTCTTTATTGGTATATGGGGGATGAGACTAGGAAAGATGTATTTATTATTGATAAAACTATTCCTGATGAAACCTATCGTGAACACAAAGGTCTAACATGGGTTCTGAATCACGAGAAGTGGGTGAAAGGGGATGGGACTCCTTACTCAGAAGTAGAGGATTATACAGGATTCCGACCAGAAGATGAAAAAGACTATACGATTGATTCCTTCCCCGAAACACTTGTGGGACAGGACTTAATTTATCTTGCTGATTCATATGGAGTATACGAAGAAGAATGGTTTGGGAAGGAGTCTGAGGGGGATCGGTCAGATATAATCTACGGAGGAATGAAGCAAGAAGAAGTTAGTTTGATATCTGAAGCTGTACAGCAGGGATCTACATTTGTTGCGGAGTTTAATGCATTTGGTAGCCCGACTGATGATAAGGCGAGAGAGGGTCTATATTCTATTCTGAATCTGGAGTGGTCCGGGTGGATCGGTCGTTATTTCGATGACCTATCAGCAGATGGTGAAGTTCCAGGATGGGCTATTAGTAACTATGAAAAACAGAATGAAGAAGAATGGGATTTTTCGGATCAAGGATTAATTTTTGTGAATGAAGATGATTCGATCATTGTTATTGAAAAAGATGAGGTTGGAAATGATACCGTACAATTCTCATTCAATGACCAAGGTAAGAAATGGTTTGAAGATTCCTTAGTAAAGGACTCTATGTCTTATGT